>CAZIHN010000008.1:0-33525 GCA_964538845.1 uncultured Nitrosopumilaceae archaeon
AAGGAAAAAGGAGAATTCGACCCATTGTATTTTCTGGGATCAAAATAAAGAGCAATGTTCTATTTATGCAAATAGGCCATTTGACTGTAGGGCATATCCATTTGACATATCTTTGATTGATGGTAAATACTATTGGATAGTATACACATGTAATCCTAATAGTGATTGGAACTGGAGTGAAAGTTATTTGAACGAATTAGAAGAGTATATGAAATTGAATGAAATAATAAATGATATAGACATATTTGCTGGTAATACAGAATTAATATTGCCAAAAGAATCTCAAAAGACTCCTTATGTTATAATTCGTGAAGTAAAAATCAAACGTTAACCTGATTCTAGAGAGAAATTAAATCGGATTTAAAGAATTGTAGTTGGCTGATACTTTCCTTTTACACTCTGCAACCTTTCCAATCTTTTAATCACAAAAGCTGCAGTTTCACGCACTTCGGGACTAGGGTCATCAAGTCCTTTTGCAATTAAGTCCTTGCAATCAAATACCCTCATCAATCCCAATGATTCTATAGCTTCATGCTTTGCAATAACGCTTTTGTCATTAAGTGCAGTTTCAACAAGATCCGGTATTTTCTTTATCATGTTTCTTGCAGCAATTTGATAACATGCTTCATGCTTTACCACACCGTTGTTATCATGTTTTAATACCCATGCCATCAAATCAGATACTTCCTCAAACAGAGATGTATTTGGATTCAGTTCAGCTATTTCGCCTGCTAGCCAAACTGCATCCCATCTAAACGATTCATCGTTTTCATTTTTTATTATTTGAGTACATTTATCCAGTCTCTCTCTAACTGGAAGGTCGCGGAGACGATTTTCATCAAGTATGATATGACTCATTTCTAAATTTGGAAAAGCGAATTAAGTATATAATTATTATTGTATTATTGTGAGACAGAACACTCAAATTTATTTAACGTTTTGATTCATTTTAAAATTACTAAGATTTACCTCATAGACAAATAAATAAAAAAGTGTATTTCAATAAATTATTTTATTTGAGATTAACCTATTTTAAAATTATAAAATCTGATTATCTGGAATATTTAACAGGATAATTTTCTACTTCAAAATATAGAATGGCAAATTCAATTCTTTCAAAAATTATTTTTTTGCCAATTTTGATTGTTTTATAACCATTAGTCTGTGGATTCAAAAGTAATTGATTTTGTAAAGAAAAAGGGGACATTGACGATTTTAGTGGTTTTGTTGATGTTAAAGATATTTTATGGATTTATTTTTGATACAATTAATCAAATCTACTTAACAATTTCATACTATCTTGCAAAGATTAAATTTTGATAAGACAGATATTTAGATGCTTGAGTAAATGCTGGTTGAAAGCAATCCTTTGCCATACTATTTACTTGATACTTGCATATGATCCGTCCAGTTTTCGATTATTATCTGTCGTGTTTTGCAAGTCTTTTATTTCTCATTTTTTTTAACTGGTAAGTGTTGTTAAAGTTTTTTGGGGTCCTCAACTTCTTCCATTTATCTACATCTAACGTTAGAATTGCCTTAATCATTTATTTCTATTATATTTATGATGTGTAAAGTTAATTTCTTTTAAGATCTGGACTAGATAAAACATAATTTTCCATACCTCACTACAGAAAACTTTATGAAATGAGAGTGGCGAGTGCATTCATGATAATACAAGAAATTACCCTAAATGGCAAAAAATACCGTTTAACTCTTACCGATCAGGTTCTTTCTGATGTTAGAAGATTAAAGGCGCTTTACAATGCAGCATATGAAGATCCAGAGAGTTTTGAAGAGGTTAGTTCTGCCATATCGGATACAATTAATCAAATAGCAAGTGCTGTTGAACCTGCGGTTTCTGATTATGATTTAGACGGTATGATTCAGGCTGTCATGAAGGCTGTTGAGGAAAAGAGCAGAGAAACTGAAGAGGCAAAGGCAAAACATTCCGAAGAAAAATCAAGAACTGAAAAGAAGGCGACTCACAAAGATAAGAAATCAAACAAATGAGTAGCAACATATTCTAGAATAACCCTCATATTGGTTTAAAGACACACTATGTCAATGTCAGAAAAAACTCATTGTGAGTGTGGTATCTGTGGACATCTATCTGAAATGGAATGTATCTCAAAGGAGTGTAAATGCTGTATCAATTTCCACATGAGGTCAGGATCAAAAGACTGATCTATATTTTAGATTATTCGTCGTTACCTTTAGATTTAAATAAGAACTCTCTAAATTTTTTATAATGTCATCACAAGCATATCAGAAATGTATTAACCCTTCTTGTGGTCTAGAATATCCCATCACTGATATCCGAATAGAATGTGATAAAGGTCATTTGCTTGATGTAAAGTACAAGACAAAACCCCACAATTCCTTAAAGGAAATTTTCTATAAACGAAGAAATCATACAAACAACATTTTCAATGAAAGTGGAGTCTGGAGATTCCGAGAGCTGTTGAACTTTTGTGAAATTGATACAGAAAATATAGATCAATGTTCAAAATCTCTGGTATCTCTGGATGGTGCTGAAGGTAGACTTTCAAAACCATATCATATGTCTAAAGTTTCAGAATATGTTGGTGTAAAGAACCTGTGGCTTCAGCCAGAAGGATACAATCCCAGTGGTTCTTTCAAAGATAATGGAATGACAACTGCTGTAACTCATGCAAAACTTGTTAAAATTAAGAAGATAATATGTGCGTCTACCGGTAATACTTCAGCTTCAGCTGCTATGTATGCAGCAAATGAAAATATGGAATGTGATGTTTACATACCTGCTGGTGAAGTTGCACCTGGAAAATTGAGTCAGGCATTTCAATTTGGAGCCCAAGTCATAGAAATAAGAGGAAATTTTGACGATGCTCTGTCTGCCTCACTCAAACAAGCAGGAGGAATTGGTGGTTATACCGTTAACTCGGTAAACCCCTTTAGAATTGAGGGTCAAAAGACAATTATTTTTAGAGCTTTAGAGTTCTTGGATTGGAATCCTCCAGATTGGATAGTTTATCCCGGAGGTGCTCTTGGAAATACTTCTAGTTGTGGAAAAAGTCTTATGGAATTGTTTGAATGGGGATGGATCAAGAAGATTCCACGCCTAGCTATAGTTAATTCTGAAGGTGCAAATACTCTTTACAATCTATACAACGGAAAGTTTGAAGAAACAGAGTTGAGATGGAATAAAGGAAATCCCGAAACTGATCTGGTAAAAAGATATTATGAATACATGGACAAAAACGAGATTAAACCTAAAACAAAAGCAACAGCAATTCAAATTGCAAAGCCAGCAAATATTCTCAAGGGATTACGTTCTCTTGACTTTACAAATGGTGTGGTAACCCAAGTATCTGACAGAGAAATGTTGGATGGAATGGCACTTGTAGGCTTGAATGGATTTGACTGCGAAATGGCTTCTGGCGCAGTGCCAGCTGGAGTAAAAAAACTTGTTGAAGAAGGGATAATCAAGAAAGATGATACTGTGCTAGGGATTTTGACTGGTAGGCAAAAGGATTCTAGCATAGCAGTAGATTACCATAAAAACACAGAGAATAGATTTGCTGTTCCACCCAGAACCTAGTTTGCAACGTTTTTCTCAACTTTTATTCTGTTAGCTTGATTATTCACCACTTCTTCAACAATCATTTTAACAGAATTCACTTCAATTTGATCTCCTACTTTGGGAATATCCTTTAGTCTATTATGCAAAAGGGCATTAAGTGTTGAATAATCGTCACCTTGCGGAATGCTTGATTTGAGTATCTCATTTACAGTATCAATCTCTACATCACCACTGACAATCAAAGTATTCTTATCAAGCATTTTGTAATTGAGTTCCAATTTGTCTGTCTCATCCATTATTTCTCCTACTATTTCTTCTATGAGATCCTCTAATGTAACACAACCTTCAACTCCCCCAAACTCGTCAACAACTATTGCCATATGGATCTGTCTTCCCTGCATTTCTCTGAGCAATTTACTAACTTTCTGTTCCTTTGATGCAAAGATTGGTTTACGACTAATAGATTCTAAACTAATCATTTTTTCATCTCGTTCTAGATATCTTAACAAATCTCGAACATGTAATATTCCGACAATCTGGTCCGTGGTATCTTTGTAGATTGGGATTCTTGAATATCCACTCTTACTTATTGATGGTAATGCATCGAAAAGAAGCGTCTTTGCGGGAAGCATGAACATTTTTGTTCTAGGGGTCATTACGGCACGGATAAGAATATCGTCAAATTTTAATGCTCCATGAACCATCTTTCCCTCATGTTTTTTTAAAGCCTTGTCCTCTAGTCCTTGCTCGATGATACTGTAAATTTCCTGTTCTGTAATTGGAGGTGGATGATGTGAACTTCCTACAATCTTAAGTATTGAATTTGTAATCTTTTCAAATAGAATTACGAATGGATAAAAGGCATAACTAAATGCTAATAGAATTCCACTAAACTTAAGTGCAATTTTTGTTGCATTTGCATTACAGTACGATTTTGGAGTAATTTCACCAAACACTAGGAGTAAGAATGTCATAACACCAATTGCAATTGCAAGACCATTATTGCCAAATAGGCCAAGGGAGACTTGTGTGGCTAGAGCAGACGATCCTACATTTACAAGGTTTGTACCAAGGTTAATAGTGGCAAGCATTCTGCTTGGGTTTGATTTTAGCTTGAATAGAGATGTGGAGCCACTAACTTTTTCTCTCATAAGCTGGTTTACCTTGGCCCTACTTATTCCGATTAATGCTATCTCAGATCCACTGAAAAATCCTGATAAACCAATCAAAATGGCCAGCAATACAATATCAAAAATTAGGCCATTATCCATCTTTCATCTCAACTTCATTTATTGCAAGTGGCGTGTACTTTGAATGGTGTCTTTTCATAAACAAGCGTTTTGAGGTAATTGTGAACAAATTAATGTATATACATTATTACATTCTGTCTCTTTTATAAGTTCATATCTGCATCCCGCCTTTCTTTTTAATACTTAGATAAACAGGAGGCTATGTAGGCGAAAAATGTTCTTCCAAAAGTTGTTTTTTTTCTGTCATGTGGAATAATCTTTCAGTATGATTGAACGCCTCGTTCCTTGTTCTATTAAACAACATTGCTTGCATGAGAAGATGATTTTCGGGAACGACAATTCCCGTCTGATCATCAGAGTAAGTCAGTTTTACTACATCATCCTGGATCTCCATTAAATCTGCGTGAATGTGAATCATGTTGGTATCCTTGAAATTAAATTTCATTAATTCCGCATAATCTCGAATATCTTTTGTTCCTTTAACATTATACAAGGTTGCTATACCGTATTCATTCTTGTACAAGTCCAAAATTTCTGATGCACTTGGTGCAGGTCCGTCGAACCGTATATCCATTAAATGAACATGCATTTGTCTTGTAGGCACTTTGAAAGCTCGAATAAATAGAGGAGTATCTGCTCCCATATAGCTCTTTACATCTTCATTGTGATGTGGTCGCCTGCTCCATTCAATCGAATCTTTTATTGGTGTTTTAGTATCTTCGAGATCCGCCCATCTCCTCAATAATATTGCATCAAATCTTTTGATTTTTTTTCCATATTTTTCCTTCAATGGCTGGAGAATTCTACCCATTCCAGTAACATTACAACTTCCTTGCATGACATATTGTTTCTCAAATGCTTTTTCATAATTTACTCTAGAATTGAAAATTAATTCAGCAACGGCTTTATCGCCAGTAATTTTTTCACCTCCTTGGAAAATTGCTCGGACATGCTTTGGCTCATAAAGAGTTTTCTTGTTGGTGTAACCCATTCCACCTGGAGCCGCATCTATCACTAAATCACAATCAGAAACTATGTTTTCAATCGCTCCATCTATCTTGAAATCCTTAAAGGAGTTCATTTTTGCCTCAGGCACATAAACATTAAAGCCACGTGATATGGCGTCTTCCACTTTTTCATCGGGAGAATACTTACCCACACCTACAATTTTGACATCTGAATCATCGGAGATAAATTGGGCGATCCTGCTCCCGATTGAACCATATCCATTTATGAAAACTTTCTTCACAGTTTTTCAGAAAAGAATCCCATTTATTTAGATACCCCTTGATAAGAACTAAATAATCAAAAATTCATGAATGATTCATTGAAGATCCATTTACCATCTATTGGGATAGGAGCTGGTATCGTAATTGGAATTGTGTTAACAATGTTTTTGATTTTTGGCCATTCTCTCACAAGTGCTCAAAGTCAAGATAAAAAACAAGATAATTCTGACCAACAACAAATTCTAAGCTTAATATCTGAAAATGCCTCGCCAGTACTAGGCGCAAAAAATGCTCCTATTACAATGATAGAATTTGGAGATTACCAGTGTTATTATTGTAATAACTTCTATCACACAATAGAACCTGATATTGTAAAGAACTATATTAATACTGGAAAGGTAAAAATGATTTTCAAAGATTTTACCATAATAGGCCAAGATTCTGTAACTGCCGCGAATGCCGCCCATTGTGCTCAAGATCAAGGCAAATTTTGGGAGTATCACAATGCATTGTATGATAACTGGTCCGGCGAAAATACGGGATGGATCTCACTTAGTGGTTTGACAACTTTTGCAAAACAGGTGGGCCTAAACCAAGAAACGTTCAGACAATGTGTTACTCAATCAAAATTTATACCGACAGTACGTGCAAGTGTTTCAGATGCAAAAAATCTAGGGTTGACAGGTACCCCTGATTTTTTTATAATTGCACCTGATAATTCAATAGAAAAGGTAGTGGGAGCACAACCATATGAGGTTTTTGATGAAATTTTTAAATCGAAACTCAAATAACAGTAAATTTTACACTAATTTTTACATGAAAGTAAGTAAAAACTGTGAGTTGAGATGATCAAATTTGACCCTCATAATGCTTATATTTGTAACCCCAAAGGTGTAGCTATTGGCTGCAGGTATTGATGATATTTCGATTTATATTCCAAGATTATTCTTAGATGCTAGAGATTTTGCTAAAGGTCGTGGTATGGATCCAGACAAGCTCCAACGTGGTCTCGGTGTATCTAAAATGGCTATTGTCGACACAAATCAGGATCCGGCTTGTATGGCAGCAAATGCTTGTCTTAGGCTGATGGAAAAGAATGGAATTTCTCCCAGCAACATTGGCAGATTATACGTAGCTACTGAGTCTTCACTGGATGAATCTAAAGCCATGAATTCATACGTAATTGGAATGCTTGAACAAGTATATGGAAATGATTCGTTTGAGCATTGCGGAGGCATAGAATGTAAGTTTGCATGTGTTAGCGGTTCTTATGCTTTGTATGATAATTTTAATTGGATAAGAGCAGGAGAGGCAGAAGGCAAGTCTGCTATAGTTGTAGTCTCTGACATTGCAAAGTATGACCTTGGTTCAAGTGGAGAATACACTCAAGGAGCAGGAGCAGTTGCAATGCTTCTTAATGACAATCCAAGACTGATGGCTTTTGATCCCAAAGTAACTTCGACATCAATTAAAAATGAATATGATTTCTATAGACCGTTTGGAAAAGAAACTCCTATCGTCAACGGGCAATATTCAAATCTACTTTACATGATCCAAGTAAAAAAGGCATTGATGGCTTACAAAGAAAAAGCACTTTCCACAGGTTTGATTAAATTAAAAGAAGGAGAAACAATTCTTGATTACATTGACTTCATCAACATGCATCTTCCATATAGTAATATGGGCAAGAAAGCTCTTGCTTATTTGCTTAGACACGAGTGGAGAGATTTACCACGCTGGAAAAAAATAGTTGAAAAAATGGGAATGCTAGAGCCTAATCCAAAAGATCTGCGTGGAACAATAGAGTCAGTACTAGCTGATGAAGAATATATGCAAAAAGATCATGAATTCACCAAACGATTTACTATGACTGATGAATATCAGGAAGTTTATGATTCAAAACTTGCAAGTTCTCTTATTGCTTCAAGAATGGTTGGAAACTTGTATACTGCCTCACTATATATGGGATTTAGAAGTTGTCTTGAGTTTGAATTTCAAAAAGGTACCGATTTGGAAGGTAAGAGATTTGGATTTGGATCTTATGGAAGTGGTAGCAGCGCAATGGTATTTAGCGGCATCATTATGCCTACTTACAAAGAACTCGTGAAGGACATGAATCTAGAATTAGAGATAGGTAACAGAATTAAGATCTCATTGGAAGAATATGAGCAAATTCACGAAAACAAACTTACTCCTACGGAAAATCTACTTGATAGTAAAAAAGAATTTGTACTTGTAGGTGTGGAAAACAATCCTGAAATGCGAGGACAACGCAAGTACGTCTTCAAAGAATGATATGTACAAACCTGAAAAAGACAATTAACACAAAAGATATAAAATCATAATACTTGAGATATGGTATGAAAGAGCGTTCAATGCCTATATGCTTTCGATCTGACGAGTTTAATAGAATCGAACAGATTGCTAAGCAAAAAGGAATGTTAAATGCAAGTCAGCTTTTAGAAGAAATATTGAACAAATTATAGGATAGAGAATTTATATTCTCGATCTATGATTTTATAACTAATACTTTTTAATGGATTTCATTAATAGAGTCATGTGAAATTATTCCATAGCAAACGGATTTTATGTGCAATTTGCCAAAAAGAGGTAAGTCACAAACATAAGCCCAAAAGCGAATGGAAAATCGAAGGGAGTCTTTGTGGAGATTGTTATGTCTCTCAAATGAAGAAATTTTACGAATCTAGTTTGCGACAACAATGTGTTGTATGTGGAACGGAAAAAGACGTTCCTGATATGTGGGAACCACGATATCAATGGGATATGAAAGGTCTTCTCTGCAAATCATGTTTTGATAAAAAAGATTCTGAATACAAAAACTCGAGGACTTTTTGTAAACTTTGTGGCAAAAAGCTTGGTTTGATACGATATAACCCAAAGAAAAATTGGGTAATTGATGGACAATTGTGTCGAACATGTTGGGATTCTCAAAAAGCGGAGATGGGATAAACGAAATTCTGGAAGAAATTCAAATGTGAACAGTGTGATGCAAAATTCAATCAGCAAGAAGATCTTATGCAGCATCAACAGATAATACATAGCAACAATAATCTTTATGACTGCAAGAAATGTAATCTTAATTTCTCAAGTATGGAAGAGATGAGGACTCATGTACAGAGAAGTCATACTTACCATGGAAAAAGAGACGCTCAATAGGCCTTAACTGTCTTTACTATTGGTGGTCTTACTTTTGTAAATACCCTAAACCCGCAGATGCACTTTATCTCCGGCAATCTAGTAAGTTCTGACTGTGAGACTTGAGTTCCACATCTCATGCATGCATAAAAAACGCTAAAATTTACTGGCTTTTCTTCTGCGGGGATTTCCTGTGGCGATTCTGACATGTTTTATCAAAATTTTTATCTCTAATTTAATGTTACCAAACACTACTTTAGAGTAAGTTCAATGTATACATCGTTTGGAATTTTAATTCTCATGAGTTGTCTAATGGCTCTATCATCTGCTCCCAGATCTATCACTCTGCGGTGAATTCGCATCTCCCATTTTTCATAGGTATGCGTTCCTTGTCCGCAAGGTGATTTTCTTGTCACTACATTTAGTCGCTTTACTGGTAAAGGAGTAGGACCTTTTACTTTAACACCTGTTTTTTCTCCAATCCCTTTAATCTCGGTACATACGCCATCCAGCCGTTGGAGACTCGTACTTGTTAACTTTATTCTGGCCGTCTGTGTCATTCGAGTCACTATTTAGTAAACTTCTCAGTGATCTCTTTTACAATACCTGCTGCAATTGTGGCTCCCATGTCTCTTAGAGCAAATCTGCCAAGCTCCGGGAATTCTTGGAATGTCTCAATTGGTAAAGGTCTTACTGGTTTAATCCTAACAATTGCAGAATCTCCAGCTTTTAGGAACTTTGGATCTTTCTCCTCAACCGCGCCTGATTGTGGGTTTATCTTTGCTTCAAATGCAACAATTGTCGCTGCCACCTGAGCAGTATGAGCATGCATAACTGGAGTATATCCTGGTGCAATTGCAGTGGGATGATGTATGACAATAATTTGTGCTCTAAATTCTTTTGCTACATTTGGAGCACTTTCTGGTGTTCCAATGACATCTCCACGTTTGATATCTTTCTTTTCTATTCCTCTTAAGTTGAAACCAATATTGTCACCTGGTTCAGCTGATTCCATTTGTGTGTGATGAGTTTCAATGGACTTTATTTCTCCTGTGGCACCGGAAGGCATCACGACAATTTTCATGTTTGGTTTCGCAACGTGTGTTTCATCCTGTGTTCCTGTACATGTACAAAGATCGGTAATGTTATAGACATTTGGTATGTGTTTCCTTAAGGCGTTATTGGTTGTTTTGTCAGGGACTTTAAAATCTTCAAATGATTCGTATAATGTCTTTCCTGTCAACCATGTCATATTGGCAGATTTTTTTACTAGATTGTCACCTTTCCAACCAGAAACAGGAATAATTGGTACATTTTCAAGTTTGTATCCGACTGATTTTAGTAATTTTTCAGCCTTCTCTTTTGCTACTTGGTAGGCTTGCTCAGAATAATTGCTATCATCCATCTTGTTAATTGCAACGGTTAATTGTCCTACTCCAAGGGTTCTAAGCAAGAAAGCATGCTCTCTTGCTTGTCCGCCAGGTGCAACGGCTGTATCAGTTTCTCCTTCTTTAGCGGAAAGAACTAAAACAGCACAATCCGCCTCAGATGCACCTGTAATCATATTCTTGATAAAATCTCTATGTCCTGGGGCATCAATCAATGTGAAGAAATACTTTGAAGACTCAAATTTTTGAAAGGCCAAATCAATAGTAATGCCTCTCTCTCTCTCATCTTTGATATTATCCATAACCCATGCATATTTGAAAGTGTCACCTTTACCAGTCTTTTCAGACTCTGCAGCATGTGCAGCAATGGTTCTCTCATCTACCAGACCAAGTTCCATCAAAAAATGACCCATTGTAGTGGACTTACCATTATCAATATGTCCCACAACTATCATGTTCAAATGAGGTTTCTTGCTTGCGGCACTCATGACGAATCCTACCTGATATGGGCTTTATTACCATTTCGATTTTTTGAAATTGTTTTAGCTAAATATTGAAGAAATCATTGATCTGATCTAGTACTGCAAGTATTTTTCACATACTATAAATCAAAGTATTTGTTTTCAACAAATATTGAAAATAACAGTAACTGTAATCAAAGCTGACGTCGGCGGTATAGGTGGTCATACTAGACCAAGTGATGGTCTCTTAAACGCAGTAAGAAATGTTGTAAAACCACAAGTAAGGAAAGATGGTAAAGGACTAGTAATTGATTCGTACATCGGATATTGCGGCGATGATATTCATATTGTAATGACTCATACTCATGGAATCAATAATGGGGCAATTCATGGATTAGCCTGGCGTGCATTTGAAGCAGCAACAGCAGTTGCAAAAAATGAAGGGTTGTATGGTGCAGGTCAAGACCTTCTAAAGGATTCATTCTCAGGGAACGTTAAAGGAATGGGTCCAGGAGTAGCAGAAATAACCTTTGAGGAAAGACCAAATGAGGCATTTACGATTTATGCTGCAGATAAAACTGAACCAGGTGCATTTAATTATCCATTTTACAGAATGGTTGTTGACACGCTTAGTAACACCGGTCTAATTGTAAATAAAAACTTGGCAAGAGGAGTAAAAATAAACGTGATGGATGTAGAAAAGGGAAAAATAGCTCAGCTTGAGTTGTGGCAAGACAAACCAACTCTTGAAGCTGCCCTTATGTATCCTGGTAGATATGTTGTTTCAAGTGTTTATACTAAAGATAATCAACCAATAATATCTGCGTCAACTGATAGGTTACATAACATAGCTGGAAAATACGTTGGAAAAGATGATCCTATATGTATAGTTAGAACCCAAAAAGATTTTCCTGCTACTGAAGAAGTCGGAGCTGCATTTAGCAATCCACACCTAGTTGCAGGTAATACAAGGGGAAGTCATCACATGCCTCTTATGCCAGTAAAAATAAATTCTCCTGCAAGTATCAACTATGCGATACCAATTGTTTCAGCACTTGTATTTAGTATGCATAATGGAGTACTCGTAGGACCAGTAGATGGATTTGGATCAGTAGACTGGGACTATATCCGAACAATTGCCATTAAGAGAGCAATTGCAATTAGAAGTCAGGGATTCATCCATCCTGCAACACTTGTTCCATCAGAGCTTGAATATGCTGAAGGCTATCGTGCAAGAATGAGTGTTCTATGGAGTAAGATGCGTCCAATCTCTGGATCTGGAGGGAGTCATTCAAATCAGCAACATCGGTCTCAAAACCCACAAACAAAACATCCTCCGGGACAAAAACCATTAACATCCACGCAAGCACAACCTAAGACAGAACAGTCAACCGAAGTTCAACCAAAATCTCCACAATCAACGGATATGAAATCAGGTGCAAGTGCGGAAACTAAAGTAAAAAAGACACGCAAACCTCGAAAGGCCAAGACTAACTAAAACTGTATCAGGCCGAAGAAATCAAATTATTAATCAAATATTCTTTTAGGAGTTTTGGTTACAATTTTTATTATAGATAATAAATTTTGCAATAATGACAAAGAAGATCCAAATTGTTGTTTTAGGAAATAATGAAGATAGGAGTAGTCCTGAGCTTGAAAAGGTTGCTTATGAAACAGGTTTAGAGATTGCCAAATCTGGTGCAGTACTTGTAACAGGTGGACTGGGCGGAGTAATGAAGGCTGTATCTCATGGTGCAAAAGATGGAGGAGGATTGACTTTGGCAATCATTCCCCAAAATGATCCTTCATTTGCAAATGAGTATTCTGATATTGTAGTACCAAGTGGAATTGGACTTGCTAGAGATTTTCTAACGGCATTGTCTGGAGATGGAGTTATAATAATTGGAGGAGGTTCAGGTACATTGTCTGAGACTTGTGCTGCCTACATGCACAAAAAACCAATCGTCGCAATTAAGACTACTGGGGGGATAGCTGAGAAATATTCAGATCAATATATTGATGATAGGCAGAATGTGAAAATAATAGGGGTTCTATCTCCAAAAGAAGCTGTAAAAACTATTTTAGATAAAATTAATTCTGCATAGAGAGCAAGTATGGATCTGGCTCATAAAATTCTCCATATTCTTTTTCAAGTCTCTCTAATTCTTTAATAATTTTTGAAATGCCAAATTGCTTTGCGGTCTCAAATATTGGTTTTCTTAAGCCCATTCCAAGACTAAGGGCTTTTTCAATTTCGCTTACATCGCTAGCGTGATTTGTTATAAGCCAAGAAGCATTATTTAGTATGTTGCCAAGAAGAGGGATTGGATTAAATCTTTTTGCTAATTCTTCTGTAAGGTTAATCCTTTCGTAATTCTCTCCACCATATTGATAGAAACCAGTTCCACTTTTTTGGCCCAGTTTTTTCTCATTGAAAAGTTTTTCAATTAATGGATGAGGATTAATTACTTTCTTATCACGTGCATACATTTCAATGGTTGCTTTGTGAATAACATCTATTCCAGTAAAGTCAGCAAGCTCGAAAATTCCCATTGGAAAGTTCAAAGTAAACTTGACGGAAGAATCAATTTCTTCCAATTTGGCATTAGTTCTATCTATTGTCCAAGCAGCTTCATGTACTAAAGGTATGAATAATCTATTAACTATGAATCCAGGAACATCCTTCTTACACAGGACTGGCTCTTTTGAAACTGAACTTACAAATTTCATAGTTGTGTCTACGAGATCCGCTGATGTTCTTTGACCTGGAATGACTTCTACTAATTTCATTAGTTGAGGCGGGTTGAAAAAATGTATTCCTATGAATCTGTCAGGTCTGCTAGTTTCATTTGCAATTTCAGTGATAGGGAGTGTACTTGTATTTGATGCAAAAAGTGTTTTGTTTTCTGCTACTTTGTCTACTTCAACATAAACTTGCTTTTTGAGTGACATTATCTCCGGTACTGCTTCGATCATCAAGTCACAGTCCTTCAAAGCTTCTTTAAGATCAACCTTTGGAGTTATTCTGGAGAAAATTCTATTAGCTTCTTGTTCTGTAATTTTTTGTTTGGAGACAAGCTTATCAAGACTCCACTTTATTTTCTCTATCGCCTTATCAAGAAATTGCTTTTCTATGTCACGTAAAACGACATCGTATCCAGCCATAGCACAAACTTGAGCTATACCATGTCCCATGATTCCAGATCCCAAAACCGTTATATTTTTTATAGTCATATCTTCGAACTCCCTATATCCCTTAGTAAGTTATTCGATTATAGGTTGTCTATGATTTGTTTGATTTGGAGAGGGATTTCAGGTAGTTCACCCGTATGGCTGATATTATTTTGTAAGGAATCGGGACCGATCCTTCTTACTTTTTGGGTTCCTATCAGGGTGGCAATACATCTGTCTATCTCTTTCTTCTCTAAAACAGTCTCGAGTTTTCCTATCAATAGATTTTCATTTTCGTACTTGGTTATTGCGTATTGAAGGAGTATCAATTTGTCATTTGTTGAAAGGTTTTCCATGAGGTTATCAATCTTAACATCGATAAAAAATCTTCTTTCAATTGTTTGACAAATGGCTTATCGAACCAATCTTTTCAGGTATCTTCTTAAAACCCATGTACAATTGTACTTTAGATTTTGGATATTGAAAAATTCACTGATGACATCTACGCAGTAGCAGAGAAATTAACAGAGGGAAAATCTCAGGAAGCCAAATCTAGAATAAATTTTGTTCGTGAAAGATTAATAGAATTATATCAACAAAATTTAGTTAAAATTAATCATTCTGTCTTAGAGATAATTTGTGCCTCTAATTTGATAGAGCAAGGATACGTCCTAGATATAGAAAGGAAACTTTCTGACATTTTAGTTTGCGATGTGTTTGCCACCAAGGGTGATGGATCCTTTATTATGGAAATTGAAACAGGATTTACACCTCCTGACCACGCCTTAGACACAATTGACTACTACATTGCACGAATTGCGAGTAAGATTGCCAGATATAGTCAATACTGCTCAAAATTTGCTCTGGCAACTCCTGTTGTAGGAATCTTACCCATTCCAAAACTGTTCCTCAAACCACCTAGTAAACGAACTAGGGATGAAATTCAAAAATTAAAAACACTAGTAGATAGATTTTACAAGAATCCTCCTATCGCAGTAGATGACATTATAAATGCAAGATTACATTCAGTATATCTAATCAATATTGACAAATGTTTTGCAAAACAAATTGATCCATACACATATCTTGAATTAATTACTGATTTACAAGAAACCAGTGAGTTTGATCTATGATCTTTATTTTAAAGTTTATGTGTAATTCTAAACAGTATTAAAACAGAATCAATTAGTTGAATCTTTAATCTTTTGTGCCACTTTACGTTCTTGGACACATATTTTCATTTGTTCTAAAGTATGATCCTTTATTGGTCTACAACAAATCGCACATGTTGGAGTTGATTTGATTGGTTCACGTTTAAACTTCACAATATGTTACTTCCTCATGTCAACTGTTTAAGCTCATTTAGGTGCAATTTTGTAAGATCTCAAATTGCAATATAGAACGAAGAATCAAAGACGATATGCCAAGATGAGAAGTAAGAAAAGCTGCGTCTTCTTCTAACACATTTTTTCCCTTATATCCTGCATCATATTTCATTTCAATAATTCCTTTGTCTGTTTCCACGCAAGCAGTTATGAGGGAAAAAGGACCGAATTTTTCATTTTTTTCTTGAACATAAAGATTAAGGGATACATTTTTCACTACATGTCCATGTTCTAGGAATTTTCCGTTTGACATTAGCATTATAGTCTTGTCTGGAGGTCTGTTTATTACTGAAGGATCTGAAAAATCATATACTTTCATGAATTGACTACGGTTATCTTTCTAAATAATCTTGCCTTATGCTATTGTTAATGAAATATCCAACATGTATTATTCCTGATTCTATCTTTCGTCATCTATTGTGCCACCTTGATCATATATGACAGGCATGGTCACAGTACTGGTTACATGTTCCACATCTCTGACCTTGCTTATGGTTACGTCTACCTTTGTTACATCGTCAGATTGAATTTTTACAAAAACATCATATCTTCCCATGACTCCATTTACTTCAACTATATTTGGTATATTCTTGATTTTTTTAATAATTTCTTTTTCATTTCCCGGAATGCAAGTAACAAGAATATACGCAATCATGCAAGATAGAGCTAATTCGCTATTAAATAACCTATCAAAAATATTGTGGCTCCGTGTAAGTGGATTGTGAAGTATTATCCAGAATCAATTATTATAGTATTGCAGTATTTGTAACATATTTGTTTTAGTTCATTAATACGTGAATCTTGATCTTCTTGATATCATTATTATCATTACAATGGAAATGGAAATTACCATAATTGATAAAGTGCCAAATTCTGGTATTACAATAGTTCCAATTAATTCTAGTTCCTTTGAGTTAGATGGTACATGACAATCTAAGATCCTAGTAGTGGTTGTTTCAGATTGGATACATTCAATTGGTATATTGTCGGCTTTGGCAATGATCTGATTTCCAGGTGAATCTACCACTCTTTTTGGAATCTGATATTGTTGGTCAACTGAGTTACCTGATACACTAGATGTGTTCATTGGAATCTTGATAGTAAAGTCTTTCGCGTACACTGAAGCTTCTCCATATTTTATCGGATTTGTATCATTTGATCTGACCTTTATTACACTATCGAAAACTTGGATTGTTAATACCTGTCCGGTATTTACTACAAAATGCAACTCAACCTCTTTTACACCCTGCTTAATATCAATAGTATAAGTCCCGTCTTGAGAATTATCGTTTAAGACAAAATCATGAATGAAAGCATTGTTAAGCAATTTTTCCTGACCCACAACGTAAACGTTCCCTATCGGGTTTCGAACAATAATTGTAACAGGATTCTCATTAACCGGGTTTTCAACCGTCCCATTAATTGTTACCTTGTCACCTGGTTGGTAGGTGCTCTTGTCGGTATTTACCATAATTTGGGTAGGGCTTTGTGCAAATGCAGAAAATAACAGTGAAGGAATTATCAATATAGACAAGATTGCAACTTTTTCCTTGGTATGCATGAATGGCTGTGGAGATTTTACAGTATTTAACTGTAGATTTGAATATCTTGATGAAGGAAATGTGGGCATTACTCATGTCTTGTTATTTTGCCTATCTTACAGATTAGATATTCCTCATGGGGCTGTACATTTCATTTAAACAAAACATTACCCCAATCTGTGTTCTTACCTTTTTTGAATAAAATTTTATTGCCTTCCAAAATAGTATTCTCATACAAAGCAAAAATATGCAAAGAATACTTCCTAAACAAATGCGTCAAGGCCTGTTTTGGGAGTAATCTTCTGACCTTGAAGCATATTAGACATCTTCTCACCCATTTTTTTCGCGGCAGCTACTTTACGTTTTCCTATCCAGTAATATGTCTCATCCATTGTGTCTTTTGCAATTAAAACTATGAGTTTACCATAATCTTTCCTTCCTGTACGGCCTTTTCTTTGTACGTATCTTATCGAACTTGGTACATTATCAAAAAATATTACGGAATTAACTTCTGATATGTCGAGACCTTCTTCTCCTACTCTTGTAGCAATCAAAACCTTGTATTCTCCGTCCCTGAATTTTTGTACTGTTTCAATTTGCTTCCTTTGTTTGAGGCCTGTCTCTCCTGCCTTGCCTATAAGAAATCCTGCTTGAATTCCCATTTCAATTAATTTCTGATGAATTATTTCCACAGAATCTCTGTAACTCGTAAAGACAAGTGCCTTCCCTGGTATTTCTTGCAAGACCTCTTTGAGTTTTATTATCTTCGAATGCTCGATTCCTTTTTCCTTTGCTTCTTTCGCAAGTCTAATTGCTTTTCCAAAATTCATATCATTTTCAAAGAGATCTTTAACTCCTACTCCTTTTTTTTCTCTAGTTCTATCGCAAAATCTTAGAAAAGGAGTAACTCCGTGAGATTCCAGAATATTTAGCGCATGGATTAATCGTATTGAAGTAAAAAGAGGTTTTGCTGCCCTCCGGTTTTGTCTTATAACAAATTCTCTTACACGAAGAAGTTCTGAAAGTGATCTTCCATTAGACAAATTTAGTCCTAACCTTCTCAATTCTTGATAGCGCGAATCTAATGCAGCTTTGATGCTATTCTGTATTTCTTTCATCTCGGAAGGAAGTTCGACAGTAATCCATTCAGTATCAGTCTGTTGAACATACGGAGATACATCGGGACTTTCTTCTGTTCTTTGTGCTATACGAGATATTCGAAGGGACTGGAGTATTTCTTGAGCTTTATCGTTTTCACTTGGCAAGGTAGCTGTCATTCCGATTATTCTGGCATCTATATTTTGGAATCTTTCTGCAATTCCTGCGTATGCATAATCTCCGATTGTCCTGTGGGCTTCATCGAATATCACAAGGACAAATTGATTTGGATTTACTAGGTGCCTATCCAGATCATTTTTTACAATTTCGGGAGTAGCACAAATTACACTATTTATCCATAATTTCTTTCTTTTATTGAGAAGATCTTCTCCTGTAATAATGGAAATATCATCTATAAGCAAATTGTCTTTTAGAAACTCGTAGTGTTGATGCGCAAGTACTCTAGTAGGGGCAAGAAAAAGTACCCCGCCTTTTTTTCTTGCCAGTAATTCCGCGATCACTTGAAGAGCAACTGTAGTCTTTCCAAGACCAGTAGGCAATACAATTAAACAATTTTCATCAATTGCTTGTTTTGCTAGATTTACTTGGTAATCCCTATATTCAATACTAGATTTTTTGATTAAATTGTGTTCTAAATGGCTTATCAACTGATCTTCCTTTAGTTTTGAAATGTAAAAAGGTTCTTTCCAAAGAAATGTAATGTAAAGCTTACTCCAATTTACACTTATTTGTAATCTTATATTGGACCTTGATACAATCCCTTTGTGGACAAAGGTTTCGATAGACCTACATGGGATGAATATTTTATGCTTCAGGCAGAACTTGCAAAATTGCGTTCGAATTGTATTACAAGACAGGTTGGAGCAGTAATAGTTCGCGATCACCGACAAATTGCTACGGGTTATAATGGTACTCCTCCCGGAATCAAGAATTGTTTTGATGGAGGTTGCAAGAGATGTCAGTTAAGGTTGGAAGGAAAGATAGCATCAGGTGAAGGACTAGATAGGTGTATTTGTAACCATGCAGAGGCTAATGCAATTATGCATTGTGCCATTTTGGGAGTGGGTTCTGGTACGAAAGACGCTACTCTCTATACTACATTTGTGACCTGTCTTGAATGCAGTAAGATGGCAATAACCATAGGAATTCGACGAATAGTATGCCTTGGAAGTTATCCTGAAACGGATTATCAACTACTTCAAGATGCAGGAGTAGAGATTACTTTGTTAGATAAAAATAGAATAAATCATTGGATCCGAGTTTTGCTTCAAGAATCACCAACCAAAATCATACCAAAATAAGTGATTGTTGGTATGGCAGTAGTAGAAGTAAGTACAACGATGCCTCCTGCATTATTGGTTTCTGCCACGTATGAGAGTCAGAAAAAATTGGCCATTCTAAAATTTTATGAACCAACTTCTCAAAATATTCTGATTTGGAATGACAATACTGGTCACAAGCCTTATTGTTACTCAAAGCTAAATCCTGGAGAATTAAAGTTTCTATCTGATCGTAAAGATGTGTTAAAACTTGAGAGTACAAAAAAATACGAACTTCTCAAAGACCGGATGATAGATCTTACAAAAATTGTTGTCACTGATCCTCTAGCCATAGGGGGGACTCAAACTGACAAAAGCATAAGAAATATTATCGAAACTTGGGAATCTGACATAAAATATTATGAAAATTATCTATATGATAGTTCTCTCATAGTAGGCAGATATTATATCGTTGACAATGGTCATCTCAAAGAATACTCGTACCCAATACCTGATGAAGTTCAACTTGCTCTAAAGGGACTTCTATATGACAAATTTACCAACAGTGGAATGATTAATTCAAAAGAATTTCAAAACCACATTAGTGAGTGGGCACACCTATTGAACCAACCAATACCAAAAATCAGAAGGGTAAGTTTTGATATCGAAGTACAATCAGAAACTGGACGAATTCCTGACGCAAAAATCGCTGACAAAAAAATCACAGCTATAGGATTCTGTGGAAGTGATGAATTCAAACAGGTTTTTGTTTTAAAACGATCTGGAAAACAATTAGGGATTAACGAACTTTCATCTGATATTAAGATTGTTTTCTACGATGAGGACAAAGAAATTGACATGATAAGAGATGCCTTTAAAATTTTGAAAAACTATCCTTTTGTAATCACATTTAATGGAGATGATTTCGATTTGCCTTTTATGTATAATAGGGCAGAAAGGCTGGGCATTGGGCTCAAAGATATTCCTTTAATTATGATGAGAGATTCTGCAACTTTAAAAGAAGGAGTACACCTTGATCTCTACAGGACATTTTCGAATCGCTCATTCCAAATTTATGCATTCAGTCACAAGTACAATGATTTTTCATTAAACAGTATAGCGGAAGGTTTGATTGATGAATCCAAAATTGAATTTGATGGAGAACTTGAGGATCTTTCATTGTACGAGCTTGCTAATTATTGTTTCAATGACGCAAGAATAACAGAAAAACTTACGAGTTTCAACAATGATCTTTTGATGAATTTATTGGTTGTAATAACTAGAATTGGAAGAATGCCTATTGATGATATATCAAGAATGGGGGTTTCACAATGGATTAGAAGTTTATTTTACTCTGAACATAGAAAAAACAACTTTCTCATTCCTAGGAGAGAAGAACTTGAACAAAAATCAGTTACGGCATCGACTGAAGCTGTGATAAAGGACAAAAAATATCGTGGTGGGCTTGTTGTAGAACCCACTGAGGGAATACATTTCAATGTGTTTGTCATGGACTTTGCAAGCCTGTATCCTAGTATAATAAAGGTGAGAAATCTATCATATGAGACAGTTAGGTGCGGTCATGATGAATGTAAGCAAAATATCATTCCAGGGACTAGCCACTGGGTGTGCACTAAAAGAAATGGCCTCACGGCAGTCTTAATTGGATCTTTACGGGATTTAAGGGTCAACTATTACAAAAGTTTGTCAAAGAACCCCACATTAAGTGATGATCAAAAACAACTGTATACGGTAGTAAGTCAAGCCCTCAAAGTCATACTAAACGCAAGCTATGGTGTCATGGGTGCCGAAATTTTTCCATTATATTGTTTGCCTGTTGCAGAAGCAACTACGGCCGTTGGTCGGTATACAATTTTAGAAACAATTGAAAAATGTAAGTCAGTAGGTATTCAAGTTCTATATGGTGATACCGATTCTCTTTTCCTTAAAGGACCTACTCGCGAACAAGTTCAGAAAGTAGTGGATTGGGCTAAAACTGAATTTGGAGTAGATCTAGATCTTGATAAGGAATATCGTTATGTTGTATTTAGTACAAGAAAGAAAAATTATCTTGGAGTTCAAAAGGATGGTAAGGTAGACGTCAAAGGTCTTACTGGTAAGAAATCTCACACTCCTCCTTTTATCAGAAACCTATTTTATGAAATCTTAGATATTCTCTCGCAGGTCAAGACTGAGGTGGAATTTGACCAGTCAAAACAAAGAATAGGAGAGATGATTTCTCAGTATGCAAAAAAGCTAAAGACTAAACAAATTGCGATGACTGATCTTGCATTCAATGTCATGATTAGTAAGGCTCCTTCAGAATACCTAAAAACTATTCCACAACACATTAGGGCAGCCAAGCTGTTGGAACAAACACGCGAGATAAAGAAGGGAGACATTATTTCATATGTCAAAATTATTAACAAGCCAGGAGTAAAGCCTGTGGAGATGGCAAAAGCTGATGAGATAGACTCTACTAAATATATGGAATTTATGGAGAGTACCTTTGATCAGATTCTTTCTTCTATGGATCTTGACTTTAATTCCTTAATTGGAGCTCCAAAACAAACTGGGCTAGATGAGTTTTTTTGGACTAGTTCCTAAAAGGAGTTTGTACATTAAACAATCAATAAAATTTTGGTTAATGTGATAAACCAAAGTGAATAATTCAAACAGGTGGTAAAAATATGACCTACCGGTCAAGTCTAATATCCACACAATTTATAAGTAGAATTTATAATTTTTGCATGTATGAGAACTGATTCATGTAGAACATGTGGAGTGGAAATGAAAGAATTTCAACGTTGCATTGTTTGCAGCGAAGTAAATCGATTTGTTTGCACAACATGTAGGAAACAGACAGAAGAGCAAATTCATTTTCAGTGTGGAACATTAGGTACTCAAGTCCTCTTAAACTAGTATTATTCTGAATTGTAATAAGATAATTTCAATGAAGGTTCTAATTTGCTCAATAAATCCATATGGCAAAATTATCATCTTTAGCAGACGTTATGGTAGAATCTTGTTTGAAATATTATTATACCACAGATAAATGATGAGCCATAACTAATGAGTTTTGTAGACTTATTTATGAACAATAATCCGATGATAACGAGTCCCAATGAGGTCGGCGAGGTTTCTGCAATTGTCTATGGAATACCATTTGATTCTACACATTCGTTTAGGCCAGGAACAAGGTTTGGTCCTGACGCAATAAGGCTTGCATTTAACAATATAGAGATTTTCTCTACAAAGTTTAACATAGATTTAGAGTCTGTAAACATTGAAGATTTGGGCAATACAAAACACACTGTAGTTACAAGTGAGGTGTTAGATATAATTGGAAAAATAACAACAGAATTGATTTCTCGTAATAAACAGATTATCATTCTTGGTGGTGAGCACCTAATAACATATGGTACTTACCTTTCATTTCCAAAAGAAACAGGTTACATTGTTTTTGATGCTCACTATGATCTTCGTGATGAGTATGCAGATACTAAACTAAGTCATGCTGCATATCTTCGAAGAATCATTGAAAAACGAGGTGCAGAAAATATCATACATGTTGGTGCTCGTTCATTTGTAAAAGATGAGCTAGCATTTAAGACAGAACACAATGTAAAGACAATAACTGATAGAGACATTCGAGATGGAAAAGGTCCAAAATTAGTTAAGGACTATATCTCAACATTTGATAAAATGTACTTGAGTATTGATCTAGACGTACTTGATCCTGCCTTTGCGCCAGGTGTTGGTAACCCTGAAGCAATGGGCATTACATCGCGTGAGTTATTTGATATGGTGTATGCAATGGATGAAAAAACAATAAGTTGCATGGATATTGTAGAGCTATGTCCATCATATGATAATGGTGCAACAGCTGCCGTTGCCGCAAAATTGATGGCGGAGGTAATATCCATGACAGTATCTCGCAAGTGACTTAAACTAGCATCAATATTTGATTATCATGGACTCACGACTTGATGAATTGATTAAGAAAGGTACTGAATTATTGAAAAATGGCAAATATGAAGAATCATTGAGTTATTTTGATCAAGCTCTTATATTGAAACCCAACGATCCTGATTTATTGAATAAGAAGGGCGTTGTTCTTAGGAGCTTAGGTAGATATGATGAAGCTATAGAATGTTACAATAAATCATTAAGCATAGATGCGCGTGATTTAGATGCTTCATAGTGAATCAAATCATTATCTGAGGTCTTTTTGAAAGGCTTCGACCCATGTTGAGTTTGGCAAAGGGTTTATCATGAGTTTCTTCTTTGATTGCTGAGATTAATTGTTCAATAGTAAGATTTTTTGGATCTTTTGTTTTCCTATCTCTAACACTCAAAGAAGTTGCATTTAATTCCCTTTCGCCAATTACAATAATGTATCTTATCCACTCTGTCTCTGCATCACGAATGCTTTTCCCAACACTTTCATTACGATCATCAATATCCACTCTGATATTATTTTCAGAAATATTATCTGCAAGTTTTTCACAAAATTCAAGAAAATCAGGTTTAACTGGAATTATCCTTACTTGTGTAGGTGCAAGCCAAAGAGGCAAAATCGGCTTCCTTCCTTCTTTCTGGTCTTTTGCGGCCTTTTCTAGCAGAACATATAGGACTCTTTCGATTGCACCGCTAGGAGAATTGTGCAAAATGATTGGGTTCTGAGCTTTATTGGCGTCGTCTATAAATTCGATATTATACCTCTTTCCATTTTCTACATCAATCTGATCAGTAGATAGAGCTGAGGCTTTTCCCATGCTGTCAACATAATTAAATTCCCACTTCAGTACAAAGTAGAAAAATCGATCTTTCCACATCTCTACAAGAACTGGCTTGCCTACCTTCTTGACTAGATCTTCTATTAGCGATTTATTTTCATTGTAGAATTGTTCGGTAAAACGAATTGCCATTTCAAAATCTGACTCTTCAAGCCCAAGACCAGTTATTACTTCTCTTGATAATTCGAATCGTTTTCTAAACTCTTCTTTGGCTTGTGTCATGTCTTTACACAATGCATGGCAGTCAGGCATTGTGAAAGCCCTCAGTCTACGAAGGCCAACAAGTTCCCCCGACTGTTCTCTTCTAAAACTATAGCGGGTAAGTTCGTATAGCTTTAAAGGTAAATTCTTGTATGAGAGCTGAAAATCTTTTGCCATTAAAAATTGTCCAAAACAGGCAGCAAATCTTAGAAAGAGTTGTTTTCCTTCAGAGTTTACATTATACTGTCTAGCAGGAAATCTGTGAAAATAACTCTCCATACTTGGATGGTGGGAATCATACATTATCGGTGTTTCAACTTCAAAACCACCATAGTCTACTACTTTCTCCGTAACATATCTCTCTATTAGCGACTTCATTAATCTGCCATTGGGAAAAAACCGCATATTGCCTGCATCTGATGCTGGTTCATAATCTGCTATAGCTAATTTTTTCATCAGTTTTACATGCGGTGGAGGCTCATCGACTGACCGTTTCTTGGCAGCTTCATATTTTGCAAGTATTTCCAAATTCTCATGTCCTGAAAAATTGAATTTTCCTATTTCATGCAATTTGCCATCAACTGTCATTATGTGCCAAAATGATCGTATTGATGATTCAACTTTTAGAGCAGCAGATGTTGATTCTTTCTCATCAGTCGCAGTTATCACTTTGGAATTTTCTGCAAGTGGATGTCCCTTGACCTGTAGCTTGTAAGATTTTGTCCACCCAAATGGAGCTCTATGAATCTCCAAACCATTTGGTTTAGATTCCATTTCTTTTAATAATGAAAATGCGGTAGTAGGTGAAGCAAGTTTAGAACTAAGATGAGCATACGGATACAAGAGCAGCTTGGTGCAACCAACTTTCTTCATGGTTTCAGCTATTTCTTTAATTGCTCTTAAGGCAACATCAGAGTTATCACCTTCTTCTACTGCTACAAATGCAACTACTATCTCATCAAAACGATTTGGATGAGGATCAACATCTTCAGCAGATTTGATTTCTTTTTTTATAGGTGTAAACTCAATGTAATCACAGTGCAACTGCAATATCCGCATGTTTTGTTTTTGGTCATATTGTTGAATTTAACCTTATGCCAGACCAAAGTTCTAGTAATTTGAAGCAATATCTTGGTTATCTTATTTACGTTTCATTTTCTGAAGCTTTGTAGTTATGGTAATAATTTTTTCAATGAGCTCGTTATTGCTTCCCTTGCCTTCTAAAAATTTACAGAGCCAATCTATTTCATCACTCGTGAGTAGATTTTCCATTTAATTCTCTACTGCACTTCCTTAAGTCATAAGCTTTTTTGTCAACTTTACTCTTTTCGGATACAGCGAAAAATGATCAATGTATGTCTTAAAATTCTCAAGATAAGGCTATGACTAGAAGTTTTATAAACTAAGTTTCAGTCAAAAACCTTTAGAAATTGGTCATTTTAGTTGTAGAAAAATTATCCAGTGCAAAAGTGGATCAATAGATAGATCTAGGGTGATCTACAATTTAATTAATGAAATAAGCAAAAAATCAAACACTTTCACGTGCATTATTATTCAAAAAATTAATTATCAATTTAATGTAAAATCACATTTATGAAATATTAACAGAAGGTTTCGAAATAAGTATTGAAATAACAAATATCCTTACCCAAGTTAAGCAATACTTATGAATTCGAAATAAGAATTTTGCATGTGTATAGAGCAAATTACATCTTGATTGGTGCATTAATTGCAATGGGAGCTCACGGATTACAATCAAGCTTCGGTTTTTCAGGAATTCCCATTCTTCACGCGTTTACAACTACTTACGGGACTCTTTCACTTTCCCAAGAAGTATCATTGACTAACCAAACAGGTCTCAGTCTTAATACTTTGCTAAAGCAAGCCAAACTGGTATCCTTAGATCCTGGTTTGACTACTTTTGATGAACACGGAAAGCCTACATTTGGATCAGGCATAAACGTGATTACATCACTACTCTCTATTCTAAGAAGCAATTCAAATTACCATCTTGTTTTCATGCTCCAGTCTAGCTCATCACAATCAACATTTACAAGTAATTTGGATTTGTTTTCAAAGTTTCTAAAACCAGGAGATTATCTTTTCTTAATGGGAGGTCCTCGAGTGAATCCATCTACAATTCTTCAACAAACAAACAATGCTAGATCTATTTTACCACTAGGTGTCAATGTATATTCTCTAAAGATGTTCTTTAACATAGATGATTTAAAATTAAGTCTTTCAACTTTACCTAAGGATTTTGACTATATCGGATATGATTATGAGAAAGGACCAGGGTATTCACCTGAATTTACAACCAATGAAGCAACATCGATAAGTTTTTTTGATCAAGGAGAAGCAGCGGTGAAACAATATAATGTTGCTACTGGAAGTAATGCCAAGTTTATTGTTTATCCGCCGTATGGAGAACTACATAAGTCAGGATGGGATTGGGGTCAAATCTCTAAACACATGGATGCGATTAACATACAAATGCAATCATTTCTCCTAAACACAGGATTTAAAGACATTGTATCAAATACGGTTAATCAAATAAAACAAGAATCCCCTAATGGTCAACTCTTTATCCAAGTCTCTCTCGCCCCAGGAAAGGGGACCGTAGAGGACAACATAAATGCAATAAATGCAATTAAAGACCTACCGATAGATGGTATACTTGTTTTCTATGATAATGATCAAACTGTTGATCTTGAACAACTTTTTACTTCATTTGATAGAAAGTAGTTATCCTTGAACCTATTTTTAGGATCATCTAATAGGATGGATAGCAAAGGGCTCGTAATCTAATCTTATCCATATTCTAACAAAAGTAATACAAATCTCAACAAATCTCTTATCTTTTGTCAATACTCTTATCAAGTCTGAAAACAATACTGGTTTATGTCAAAAGATAACTCGCTGACCGAATGGGACAAAGTATGGTTTGACTATAATAAATCACTGAAGGTTTGGATGGGTGTTTTCGAGTCCCTCCAGAGAGCCGCCAAAGATGTTCAATCTAAGTATGCATCTGTCATGGCAGAGGCATTAAAAAACTCGAATGAAAAGACCCTTGATCAATTCACTGAGAATTGGCAGAAATCAATAAGTGAGGCAGGGATTAGTACTTCAAAACAATTTAGCGATGAATGGTTGAAGGTTTTTAATCAATCTGCCATGGAACAGGTAAAAACATACGGAGAGATGATGCACAAATTTGCTGAAACTTGGCAAAGAATGTGGAATAAGAAATAGTTTGATTACAATTTTATTTTTTACTGATAAAATAATATGAATTGATGTAAAACTATAACATATTGATAGGATAGAATCATTAAGATTATTCATTTTTGGATTCAATTATTATAAAATCGTCCCTTTATCCAAATTTAAGATAGAAAACGAAGAGAAGAAACATTTCTGAAACCCCTCCTTATTTATGAAAAAGTCTATGGACCGGAAGGGATTTGAACCCTTGACCTTTGCGGGACTTTTAATCCATACGCAGTGTGAGTGCGTCATCCTGCCAACTAGACTACCGATCCGATGTACTTTCGAAGTGGCATTATTTAGTCGTTGAAGTGAATAGTCACATCTTAAGATTTTCAACCTAAAATATTACTAATTTACAAGATATTTTCAAGTATTACTTTCTATTCTATCATAATAACTGTGGCCATAATCAATTTTTCAAACATAATTTTATTCAAATTAGGTTAAGCTAAAAAATGTAGACTAAGCTAAATTTTATAATCCTAATTTTCCATCTGTATTATATGAATATACGAATTATATCAGAGGCTAAGAATACTATAACAAGATTCTTGGCATATTCTGGCCCTGCGCTAATAATTAGTATCGGATACATGGATCCGGGAAATTATGGGACAGATATCCAAGGTGGTGCTTCATATGGATACTCTCTCTTGTGGGTGGTCTGGCTATCTAGTGTAATGGCAATGCTCTTACAATACATGTCAGGAAAATTAGGGATTGCAACTGACATGTCATTACCAGAATTGATCAGGATTCGATTGCAAAAAAAAATTTTCATAATCCCTTATTGGTTAAGTGCCGAGATAGTAGCTGCTTCAACTGATCTTGCAGAATATTTAGGAACTGTTATTGCATTAAATTTACTCTTTGGAGTACCACTAATTTATGCTGCAATTTTTGGAGCTCTTGATGTAATAATCATTCTAGGTCTAACTGCAAGGAAATTTAGAATAATAGAACAGGTTTTCTTTTTGTTTGTCTCGGTGATAAGTTTTGGTTATCTGTATGAGATCTTTATTGCAAAACCTGCGCCAGACATGATTTTTTATCATTCTGTATTTCCTTCTCTTGTAAATTCAGGTGCGATGTTTGTTGTCGTTGGAATAATTGGTGCTACTGTAATGCCTCATGTGGTTTTTCTTCATTCATCACTTGCACGCGATAAAGCTAAAGGGAGTAGTCCTGACCAAAAGAGATGTTTTAGAAAATATCACCAAATTGAAACGATAATAGCTCTAGGAATTGCAGCAACAATAAATGCCAGCATATTGATAATGGCTGCAGTAGCATTCAATCCTTTGCATGCAGAGCTTCAATCAATCTCGCAAGCCTATAAGGTTTTGATTCCTATCTTTGGAATAGCAGCTGCAAATGTTTTCCTGATTACATTACTCTCTTCAGGGATAGCGTCGTCGATAACTGGAACTCTAGCTGGTCAGACAATTATGGAAGGTTTATTGGGTAAAAAGGTAAATGTCTGGCTAAGAAGATTTGTTACAAGATTTGTCAATGTAATACCTACAACTATTGCAATTTTTCTAGGAATTGACCCACTTCATATTCTTGTATATAGTCAGGTTATACTCAGTGTTTTGATACCACTACCTATGATACCACTTCTAATTTTGACAAAAAATAGATCACTCATGGGTCCTTTTGTTAATAGGAAAATTACCACAATTGCCGCCTCTTTATTTATAAGCGTAATAATTACGCTTAACGCATATCTCATAATTACCTCTGTATTCAAGTGACAATTTTGAATTGAATTCTTTTCCTTTGCAGGAATTCGATAAGCTGTCTTGCGTGATCTTGGTCTTGTGTTTCGAGACTCAAGGTCACACCTGCAGTTCCGGGAGGAATGTTAGAACTTAGTCTATCGTGTATGACCTCTACAATGTTCACACTCAGTGCTGATATTTGGTCTACGACTTCCTTTAAGGCTCCTGGTTTGTCTGTGAGAACGATAAATATTTTTACCATTCTTCCCATTTCTGTCAAGCCCTTCGCAACAATCTGTCCCAATAGATACATGTCTACATTTCCTCCAGATAAAATGGAGACTATTTTTTTATTTTTTGGTTTCTTTTCGAGCAAATAAGCAAGACTTATGGCACCTGCAGGTTCAACAACCATCTTGGTACGCTCCATTAAAAGAAACATTGCTTTGACTATGGCCGAATCATCCACGAGTGCAATGTCATCTATCAATTCATTTATTATTTTAAAAGTGAATTCTCCAGGTTTTTTTACTGATATGCCATCAGCAATAGTTCTATGGCCAGTTACTGATTGTAATTTTCCGGCTTCAAGCGATTTCTTCATTGCAGGAAAGCCTGATGATTGAACTCCAATAATTTTTACTTTCGGTTTCTTAGTCTTAACAGCTTTTAATATTCCAGCAGCAAGTCCTCCGCCTCCTATCGGAACTATAATTTCATCAATGTCTGGTTGATCTTGCATAATTTCAAGTCCAATCACTCCTTGGGCGGCTATGACCTTTTCATCATCAAATGCATGGATTATCTTTGCTCCTGTTTTTTGAGACATCTCGACCGCTTTTGCCCAAGATTCGTCATAAATTGTCCCTGAAAGTATTACATTTGCACCATATGATTTTGTTGCAGACACTTTGGCAGGTGAAGCTGATATGGGCATTACAATTGTGCAAGGTATTTTTTCAAGGGCTGAAGCATATGCAACCCCCTGAGCATGATTTCCTGCAGATGCAGCTATCACACCTTTCTTTTTATCATCTTTTGACATACCGGATATTTTGGCATAAGCTCCACGAACCTTAAACGAACCCGTTCTCTGAAAACACTCAGATTTAAGATATATCTTTGAACCCGTCATTTGACTAAAAGTATACGATCTTTCCATAGGAGTGTGTCGGATTACTCCACGTTGGGCCTTTTGTGATTCCAATATGTCATTAAAAGTTACCTTCACAGATTTCCCAGCCATATTACTGTATATTTGGTTTGTTGCCTACATTGACTCCAAAAAACTATGTGTATTTTTGATTTAATTGCTTAAATCTAATAAAAAAGTTCATAGTAGATCCAATTTTTTCCAGGAATTTCAATCATCCGGAAAAGGCTAAATAGCATTTTAACCAGAAAATAGATCTAAGTCAAGGGGTAGCTTGGTATCAACTCCCCAATAATGTATGATACCTTGCATTCAGTTCCATACCCCTTGACTAAAAGTTATAGTAAACTAGAAAAAACTATGATATAAACAATTTTTATTTTTTCAATATGTTGATTATTTCATCAAGTGTCTCCAACAAATTTGTTTTTGTATTTTCAGAAATTCTTGACAAGTCTATAGTTCCTTCCTTAGAATTATTCTTAAAATATTCCAAATTAAAATTACATAGACAACCTTCCTCTGCTGCAATCATTCGAGTTTCATCAATTAAAATTGGAACAGTATGATATACTTCAATTAACATACCATCTAGATCTCTAAATAGTTGATCCCTTTTCAATATGAGATCATTAAATTCCTTATGTGAGGACTCTAATGACTGTGATAATTCTTGGACAACTTCGTCATGACCGAATAAGACTTCGAATAACTCTTGATGGCTGAGATTTTGAAATCCTTTCTGCCGCAGTTTTTCTTCGATAATGTAGTCATTTTCAGGCACAGCCTTAGAGCGGAGTGAATTTATTTTGTCAGTCATCATGGCAAGTTCCTTTAGTATGACTATTACCTGATTGTCAAGTTTGTAGAATAATAGTGCATGGTATTGTAGAGACATATGACTTGATAGAATATAGTTCCCTTTTTTTATTTCAAATTTGATAAAACAGCGTCGAAGATCTTGATCTGATGTTGATGAAACACCATAATTCTTCCATTCTGGAATTTGGCTTAGAAGATTATCAAAGAATTGTATCGTTAGAATTGGATCAAACGATTCCTGCTCTGTTACTGTTCCGTCCGCAAGCATAACTTTAAGGGGATTTTTCATAGTTAGTTTTTTTATATTCTCAAGGAATAATTCCCTAATAGTTTCAGCTTTCTCGTTCATACATTTTATAAAAAGATCAGGATTACTTGATGGAATTTGCATATTTTTCCTTTACCGACCTCAAATAAATTTGATAGGTACTTTAAATACTGATTGGAATTAACTAGAATCTCTGGGGTGATGGGGATAGTAAAGTCTACTTTCAAGAAAATAATATGTTGGAATTGTAACGTGGAAATAGTACAATACTTTGATATTAAATACAAAGGTCATAGAGGTCAGTGTCCGGTATGTGGAGTTAATTTCCCTCTGGAGTGATAAGAATTGAGTAAAGAACCAAAGATAGATCCTGAGGATCCCATGTCCACTAAGAATATTGTGGATATGATGTTAGGTGGAGGAAAAACTGGTACTCTTGATAGTGAAAGCCTTATCAAAGAAACCCAAAAGAGAGTCTGGAGTTCGCTCAAGAAAGGATATGAGTATGATTATTCGGTAGATGAATCTGACAAATTCTTACGGGATCATGTAGCACAGAAGTTACACATGATAGTAATGTTTGTAGACCTGGTTGGATCGACCGATATGGCATTGCAACTTCCGCCTGAAAAGCTAGGGATTATAATCAGTTCCTTTTCACAAGAAATGCGATTTGTAATACGACAACATAGTGGTTATGTCCTCAAGTATGTTGGAGATGCAGTAATAGGGTACTTTCTTGCTGAAGAGAGTCCGCTTGTAATTGCTGACAATGCTGTAAACTGCGCTCGTACAATGTTAGATGTTATAGAAAGAGGAATCAATCCAATTTTGAGTGAATACGATTATCCAGAATTGCGTGTAAAGATAGGAATGGATTACGGAGAAAATGCGGTAGTAAGATATGGATCAGACAAAGTTAGATCTCATATAGATATTCTTGGTCCAGCTGTCAGCATTGCCGCCAAAATAACTGCACTTGCAAGACCAAATCAGATTTTAATTGGAGATGACATACATGAAAAACTACACCCTACATTGAAAAGCTTATTCGAAGAGGTAGAGTGGCATGGCAACCAATGGAGTTATCACGATAAAGAGACTGGTAAAATATATCGAGTTTACGCAATGCATGCTTAAATTGTAAACCTATCTGGACACTCAATGTGTTCATAATGATGATCTGTAAATTTTTGATCGACAATATACATTATTATTTTGTATAAATAAGTTGAAAGTATATGTTTTTTACACTTTATACAGTATTTTGAGATTGTTCTTGACATTTATTTTTGGTCGATCATACAGTTCTATAAGGATCAGAGATCAACCGAATTTGATAAGAAATGAGTTTGACTTGACTTTATCCTATATTTAATGACCAGGTTCTGCGTAAACATGAAATAGTGGTCAAGAGAATTTTTAGATATGTGGCCCTTTGATGCTAGAAAGATATTTGATTTTACTGGACAACCTTATGATATGATGGCATCGCCATTTGCATTTCCTAGATTGCCACCTCGTTTAACTCCTCCAATGGGAATTTCCAAGGTGAGTAAGTTAAAAGATGACATTATTCAGGATTCTGGCTTGATGATGGGAAGACTTTCAGAATATCATAAAATGTTCCAAAATTATGCTGCCGGTCTATTTAATTTATCTCCAAATGGATTTGTCCCTGGACATCCGATTCGCATGAGAATGGAGGAAATAAAAACACTTCAAGAGGAAAATGAAAGATTGCGAAAAGAAAACAACATC
>CAZIHN010000009.1:0-30110 GCA_964538845.1 uncultured Nitrosopumilaceae archaeon
GTGTTAGAGTACTTGTACGAGCGTTTCAGTTCGTTCCACCCCATTTATACCCTGAATTTCAGTTGTGACATCCTTAATTCCTGATAATTCCTTTACCTCTATGAGTGCTATCGCATCGAACTGACCACTTACTGCAAAGGAATCATATACTGACTTGACCCTACGAAGTCTGGCTGCTATCAACTTTTTTGGAGATTTTACTAGTACTACGGCTTTGACCATCCCATATCTACCTCCACCTCAATTAAAGTCTCTGTTGAAACTATTTCCTTAATTTTCTTAAAGTCAATAACCACGTTGTTAATTTCATCTATAGTACCCTGTAAAACAACTGCAATGTCAGCTCTACCAGTAACAATCATAATCTCCTTTGCGGTTTTTCTTACCTTTTGAAGTATTTTTGTGACAATATCCACTTTGCCAGGTTTTGTTGTTATTAAACAAAGAGCCCTCATTGGTTTGGTAACGGTTTGGTAATGGATAAGTGTTTATGAAATCAGTTTAATAAATTTGAAAACTAGTCATCCGCAGCTTCTTGCGAACGGGCTTCTTCAAGATATGCTTTTCTTGCTTCGAGCTCAGCCTCCTTATCTAATCCGGTTTCATCTTCTACTACTATTATGCCACTGTCCTCCTGTACTACATCTTGCTTCAATTTTGATTTTTCTTTTGATTTCCCTTTAGGTGACTCCTTTTTCTTTGGTTCCTTTGCTGTCTTTTTTGACTCTTTTTTCTTTTCCTTTGCCATGACGACGATTAACCAACAATACATATCGTCCTTTTAAACTTGTCTTATCTTTCTAAAGTAAATCTAGGGCATTCACAAAATTGAATAATAAGCCGATTTTCGTACCTTTTGTTAGAGATGTGAAAAAGAATCTCTTATTTATTTGAATTTCTATAACTCATTTCAACATGTACATTATTCATCAATTTTTAATCTGTCTTCCATAGCATCCTAATAATTGATATTTAAGATAATGAATTTAACAAGAAATCAAAAATATTTCCAATTCATGGAGTAAATCTGGTAATGATAAACAAATTTCAAAGGATCACAGCGATTGTTCTCTTCACTATTGCAGCTATCGGCCTTCTTGGAATGCCTATTGGAGACCCTAAATTTATTGCACAGGCAATCGGATTAGAGTTATGTTTTATAGCTCTTGCAATTATTACATTAAAAAATTATAGGTATGCATGCTTTCCAAATTTTGTGATATCTGTAATCGTGATTATAGGTAATACTGCCTTTTACAAACATGTAGAGATAATGACGATGTTACATCCACTTTACAATGCCATAGTTTTAATTGTCGGAGGTTATTTTTTACAGAGTTTGCTTTTAGTTACCAATTATATCGCTTACAGGCATCAAGTTCAATTCAGTGCGAATCAATCTAAAGTCTAGACTTGTAAAATTGTGCCTACTATCAGAGGATTAAATCACAAACCCAATTCACCAAAATATAAAGTGCCGCCGGCGGGACTTGAACGCGCGACAGCTCGGTCTTCAGCCGAGTGCTCTCCCGGGCTGAGCTACGGCGGCACAGCGGATATCAAATTATCAGGGGAATTAAAGTGTGTCTTTTATTTTTCCCATGCAACGTCTTTTATCTTTTTTCTCTTATTGATTGTTCTAGCTAATACAAAGAAAAGATCAGAAAGTCTGTTTATGTAAATCTGACAAGATGGGTTTATTCGATCTTTCTCTGAAAGATCAATGATATTTGTTTCAGCTCTTCTACAGATAGCTCTGGTTTGGTGAAAATGTGATGCTACAACGTCACCGCCTGGGAGGATGAAGTATGTAATAGGATCTAATTCTTCTTCAAATTTGTCTATGGAACTCTCAAGAAACATAATCATCTCAGGAGTAACCCGGTTTGAGCTGTTATCAAGATTTGGGTTAGCAAGGTCAGAGCCGACTGTAAAGAGGTCATTTTGAATCCTTGTCAACAGATTATAGATATCGCAATCGAGTGTCAATGAATGAGCAATTCCAACAGAAGAATTTAGTTCATCAATTGCACCATAAGCAATTATCCGAGGATTTGATTTTTTAATACGCTTTCCACCTATTAGGCCTGTAGTACCATAATCTCCGGTTTTTGTGTAAATTTTTGTCAATCCATATTTGATAATCATTGTCATTTTTATGTTAATCGTAAAATGTTTTTCATATCCTAATGAGATAATATTTTTGATAATAGGAAGATATCTAAAACTAAGAGTTTCATTAAAATCCGATGATAAAAAAAGAAGATTATGATTTAAAAAGAAAGCAGATCATTAATAAAATAAAGTACCAAATGGGAAGATGATGACTTTGATGCTCTTGATACTTTACTTATTTCGCAAAAGACTAAAGTGAAGTAATAAATTGTATAGTTATAACATGATGTTTGATTTTTTCTATATAGTTTCCGAGCTTAAAAAGATCCCTCGAAAAGGATGGAAAAATAAGGCAGGTATTGAACGTCCAGAATCTGTAGCGGATCACTCTTTTGGTACTGCCATTATGGCCATGGTACTTTCTGATTCTAACAAATTGAATACAGAAAAGATTGTCAAGATGGCAATACTTCATGATTTGGCAGAATCAATAACAGGTGATTTTATGCCTGATGAAATTTCAAAACATAACAAAACAATTGCAGAGAGTGATGCAATGAAAGAAATTCTTTCAACTTTACCTGAACTTCTTGCAAAGAAGTATAAACTAATATGGAAAGAGTATCTAGAGGGAGTTTCCGAAGAGGCGATTCTTTTACACGAAATAGACAAACTCGAAATGGCTATTCAAGCAGCCAAGTATTCATCTGAAGGATTTTCAAAAGAAAAACTCGGATTATTTGTTGAATATGCAAGAAAGGGGATTAAATCGAAACAACTATTGCAAATACTTGATACAATATCCTATAAATAAGAACAAGACCTTTTTCACGTATGCAATATTTTGTTGCACTTAAAATAGGAGAAAAAAGAGTAAAGAATGCCAGAGACTATCTTGATAAACTATCAAACTGTCAAGCCATGCCAGCACTAGCACTTAGAGATAACAAAAGTAATGTGTGGGAACCAGTGGGTGAAGAGAATCTATTTGCAGTGTTAAACGAAGGCGGAGGATTTGTTTTGACAGATTCTAGCGGTTACATGATAGTTATTTGCGATAAAAACGGCATATCTAAAGCAATTGTAAGAGGACTGGATTCATTACGTAAAGATGCTTTGGTAAAAATGCTTCAAGTTGATCACATCGAGGAATTTAAAGGAAACGTAATCCTTCCAGTATGATTTAATGGACGAGAACGTTATAGACGGGGTTGCATGTCCTATTCGTATTTCAAGTGACGAATAGTCGTTCTCGTCCTTTATTTATTTACAATAACAGTATTTATCAGATGATTAACTATGTTCATGAACTCTCGAGAGATGAGTGTTTGCGAATATCTTGGTAATTTATTATGGTCCTAACTCCATATAATACATGATACAAAGAGATTCTTCATTCATTTACTCATGGAAAATTTTCTTGATGATCACATTACTCTCATTGCTATCATATCAGAATGAAGTTAATCCTGTTACAAGCTTTTCATTAATGGATAATGCCTTTGCAACAAATAGTGGATCTCCAATTACAATTTATCGAGATTCTTATTCGCCAACATCAGAGGTTCATATTAACATCTTTGCGCCAGATTTTAATTCAAATTCTTATGCAATAGACACCATAGGAGATGAAGGAAATGGTCAAGTTACTATTTCCACTAGAGAAAGCAGTATACCATATAAATTAGTGGAGACCGGTCCAGATACTGGGATATTTTCAGGATATGTTATTTTATCAGGAACAACTTCCTCCTGTTCTCCCGTTTGCGGTCCAACAGATGGTTTCTTGGCTGCGGGAGGTGATGACGCTATTTCGGTTTCATTCACATATGGGAGTCAATTTTTGACATACACGTCACCTGGATCAAGTACAAACAAAGTCAATACTCCAGCAGTACCAGAATTTGGAAACTATGCATCTTTTATTATCACCATCTCAATAATTGGAATCATCGGATTTTCAAGAAAATTATTCAAGAGTTAACCATCAAGGTTAAATTTGGCAAGATCCCTCAAGTCAGGAAATGGGTAAAAAATTTTCTCACCTGATTGAGGTAAGAGGTCATTTAATTGACTCAATGATTCTAACAAAAATTTTTGATGTTATAATGGATCTCAATGGAGAATTCCAAGTGCAAGAATTCAAAGTAGGAAAAGAAAAAAAAGATGAAAGTTATGCAAAGCTTTTGATTGAAGGTCAGTCACAAGAACACCTTGATCAAATTCTAGAATCTGTTTACCGAGAAGGTGCAACATCAAAAGTTCAGCAGGAAATTTCTTTAAAAATGGTTCAAAAAGACATGGTCATGCCTGACGATTTTTACAGTACAACAAATAATCAAACTGAAATCTTTTACAAACGAAAGTGGATTAGAGTGGAAAATATGATGATGGATAAGTGTATAGTAGTCAGAGGAAAACATGCCTCATGTACACCAATTCGTGAATTAAAAAAAGGCGACCTAGTTGTAGTGGGCGAAAAAGGTATACGAATTATTCCGCCTGAAAGACCAAGAGAAGGTGTAAATTTATTTCAATTTATGGGTAGTGGAAGTTCTAGTGAGAGACCAACTCAACATATTGCCAGAAAGGTAGCAGCTGATATTTACCATACTAAGAAAAAAGGAGGAAAGATTATCCTTGTTGGAGGTCCTGCAATAGTCCATACTGGAGCTTCAGACTCTATAGCTACATTGATAAGAATGGGATTCATCGATGCAGTTCTTGCCGGAAATGCTCTTGCAGTCCATGATATCGAATACTCAACTCTTGGAACATCTCTAGGAATGAATGTTCGTGATGGAACACTTGCCATACGTGGTCACAGGAATCACATGCAAGCGATAAATTCGGTATTCAAAGCTGGTTCTATATCTAAAATGGTAGAAAAGAAAATATTGACTAGAGGCATTATGTATGAGTGCATAAAAAATAAAATACCATTTATTCTTGCAGGTTCAATACGAGATGATGGTCCATTACCAGATGTAATTACTGATATGATTGTTGCACAGTATAGATACAAAGAAATTGTCAAAAATGCAAAGGTTGTCATTATGGTATCCACGATGTTGCATTCTATCGCAATTGGCAATATGTTACCTGCTGATGTCAAAGTCATAGTTGTAGACATTAGTCAGCCTACTGTTACAAAACTAATGGACAGGGGAACTTGGCAGGCACTTGGAATTGTCACTGATGTTGGAGCCTTTTTGCCACTCGTAACTCAAGAAATTCAAAAGGTTGCTAAACAAAAATAGAATATGTGATCTTCATTAGTCTTTGTGCAGAAATCCATGTCTTTTCATGATTTCGATTACCTGATTATCTTCCACCTGCTCAAAAGAATCATAAAATTCACCTACAGAGTTAAAAAAAGTTGGACAATTCAGAACGTATATCTCAGCTAGAGCACCTATTTTTTCTACTGATTCTTTTGGAGCTACTGGGACGGCCACGATTATCCTTCGAGGTTTTTGTTTCTTAATCCAATTTATTGCGATAATCATCGTAGCTCCTGTTGCAATACCATCGTCAACAAGAACCACTGTCTTGCCATTCAATACATAGTCTTTATTTCCTCTAAATATTGCTAGTCGACGTTTTATCTCTTTTATTTCGGAACTTTTTTTGCCTTCGATGTAATCTATTGGAACTTTTAGCATACTAATCAGACGAGAGTTTGGAAAAAATGTTCCATCATGGGCCACTGAGCCTATTGCTAATTCTGAATTATTAGGAGCTCCAATTTTACGAGAGACTATAATGTCGAGGTCTGCATTAAGTAATCTTGCCAATACATCACCTGTTACTACACCTCCTCTCGGGATTGCAAGAATTATTGGATTTTCTTTCTTTAACCAGTCTAATTTTTCTGCCAAATGCGTTGCTGCATCAATCCTGTCTTTAAAAATCATGTAGTTAACTCTCTTTGTTCATCTCTATTATCATATTGAAGTTATCAAGAAGGATCCTAAAAAAGAAAATTGCCTCCGATGGTTACGGATAAATTTTTTTTAGAAGTTGACAACTTTTTAAATATTATTAGATGGAAATTGTACTGAGTGGATATCACTGAATATCGCCTTAATTTAAGATAACTTTGTTGAAGCAATTAGACTGAAAAATTGATCTTAGGTATTTGTAAATAATTTCTATAATTCTAATTCATGTTTATGTTAAACATTTTTCTGGCAATAGTTGGAATACTTATTACAATTGGCGCAACTTTTTTTTGGTATAGAATTAGTAAACTACTGCGTAATCAAATAGGTACAGAATATTTCAGTGGCATCACAGTAAATAAAAAAATTCACAAGCATTACTTACTCATGTGGTTATATCAACATAAATCAAAACTCGATATTGCTATTGCTGGAATTGTAACAATAATCGAATTTTTTGCCTTAATACCTTTTTAATTATGAAATATTTAACAAAAAGTTATGCAATAGTCCATTGATGATTGGAATTTCAATTTGTGAATTTCTACATCCTTAATAATCATCTGCATCCAAATTTTTCTTTATTGAAATGGGAATTATCGATTGTATTTGAATATCGGACATGAATAAAATGATAATTTGACTTGAGATTAACAAGTGATAACTTAACTGTTCATATACTATTATTTTCATTGTACATTATGAGATTGAAAGGTAAAGTATCAGTCATCACTGGGGCTTCTAGCGACATTGGGTTAGAGATTTCAAAGAGGTTTGTAGAAGAAGGTTCAAACATAGTGATGATAGGAAGAAATATCGAAAAACTTGAAAGTGCAAGAAAGAAGATAAAAGATTACTCATCACATGCAGTAGCAATACCATGCGATATAACTAATGAATCACAAGTAATCCAAACTGTAAATCAAATCACTGATCATTACGGTAAAATTGATATTTTAGTAAACAATGCGGGTGCAATAAACGATCCAGTACATTTCCATGAAATGTCTGACACAGATTGGACATCATTAGTGAATACAAATCTTTTTGGTACCTTTAGAATAACCAAATCGATTATTATAAAAATGCTAGAGAACAAAAATGGCGGTTCTATAATCAACATTGGCTCAATTTCTGCTGAGAGGGCCATTCCTAAGGTGCATTTGACAGTTTACTGTACAACAAAAGCTGCCTTAAACATGTTTACTAAGGGATTGGCAGTTGAGTACGCAAGACGCAATATTCGTTGTAACTGTGTAAATCCTGGTATTGTAAATGCTGGAATGATAAAACCATATCTGGAATATCCAGAGGCAAGAAAAGTTTTAGAAGATAGACAGCCTCTGAATCGGATAGGCGAGCCAGTAGACGTTGCAAATGCAACAGTTTATCTTGCCTCTGATGATGCAAGTTGGATTTCTGGTGTTATTCTTAATGTTGATGGTGGCAAATCTGCATCAGAAGGATGATTGTACATAAATCCAAATAATTTTACATCCTCTTGAAATTCTTTGATCTCAGTTTAATCTATTCTTTTGTAAATTGCTTTGAAATCTTCCGCTATTAAATATGCAGTATTTTCAAGATGTGCTAGCTCTGTCATATTTGATTTTCCAATTCCCATTTGTCTCATCATGGTATTGCATTTGTGTACTTGGTTGTGATCGGAGGCATTACCTTCATTTGACCACGCTTTAAAACAATCATCAAAATCTAAACAGAAATTCAAAATTATCAATTCCCAGTCCTTTGATGTTGTAGGATATCCAATACCTCTTGCAAGCTCTCGGAATTCATTACTTCGATCGATAAGCAACATTTTGAGAGCTCTTTCTGCTTTTCTTGCATCATAATTATCAAGTGCGCTAGATCCCTGCACGTCAAAATTGAGGATGGTATTATATTTTAACTTGACCCTACAGCATAGATCAGATGATCATGAAATATATATTTAGACAAGGAAAACAATCCATTTATATCATTTTTTGCCCCTAACTCATCTCTACTTATTTTCTCAATTGAGAACTTTCATGTGAGATAATGAACTAAACAAAGTAAGATTTTAATGCATTTTCAATGTATAAAAGATGAAGTCTTAAATATTAAATTATGAAGGTGAAATTATTGGTAAGATTTCATTATCTTAGTTTGATCGCTGTATTGTTTATCTCATTCCTTACTGCTACGTCTCAAGTGTCTGGTCAATCATCGACAGTTACGGTTTCAATTGACAAATCATCGTATTCTGATGGAGACAATATGATTATTTCCGGCAGTGTCCCAAAACAACTTAATGTACCAATTTCAATAGTGATAAAGGATCCAAATCAAAATATTGTTTTAATCGGGCAGACAAATATTCTTCCAGATAATACTTTTTCCACACAAGTCACAGCTGGTGGATCGCTCTGGACGATTGCTGGACAATATGAGATATTCGTTACTTACGGGAGCAAGGACCAGTCCGCCCAAACGTTCTTCCAATATACAGGTTATCACCCTATTGCAATCAAAATTCAAGGTGTGAGTTATAATGCAACATATACAATAACAAATGGAAGTATCGTAGGTGTAACTCCAAACACAGTCTCAAAATCACTCCTTATTCAAATAAATCCAACAGGAAATGGCATATTATTGATTACTTTACCCAGGACATTGATAGATTCCAAGACGGGAAATCAAGATGTAGGATTTGGAGCAAAGGTAGATGGCATAGTCACTACTGTGTTAGAGAACAAAACAGATGTTTCAAGAACTCTCAGTATTTCATTCTTATCAAATAGCAAACAGATCGAAATCATAGGCACCCAAATAGTTCCAGAATTTGGCAACCTAGTATTTGTAATCTTGAGTATAACAATTCTTTTTATTTTATTTTATTCGAAGAATCTTTATTCGAAGAATCAAATAAAATAAGCCCAACATTAGTCCAGAATCATCCTTCGAGAATTTTGGTTGATATGATATAATTTTTGAAAAATTGAAGTCTGATTCCTTTTTCTGAACCAATTTTAGAGTGAAAGAATTATGTCAATAATGTCTTCAATAGTGTACAATCAATTAATTTTTCTTTTTATGATCCTCAAGTTTACAAAATATACAGATATCATAATAATGACTCCAAATATTTCTCTGACAACCACATCTGCAATCACATTTTCTCATTATCAACCAATAGTATCAGCCTTGTTTTAATGGTTGATGGTCAATATTGTAACAGTTTGATCCATAGATATTGATAAAGATGGATAATTCGTGTCGTTTTTAGAACGATAATCTCTTTCTGATGATATCAATAGTGGTAGCTGGATCAGCTTTACCTTTGGTTTTTTTCATAACCTTGCCCACCAAGTAATTTATTATGTCAGGATTAGTCTTGGCTTGTGCTACTGCATTTTCTTCTTCATGAAAAACTTCATCAATGGATTTTTCCATTGAGCATACGTCACTTACATTTCCCAAATCAAGAGATATTACAACATCGTCAAGGGATTTTCCTGTCTTTATCATTTCTTGTAATGCCATCTTGGCCGAATTTCTTGTCAATTTATTATTCATAATAGACTCTGCTAGATCTGAGATATGTTTTGGAGTGATTTGTAAATTCAATTTCTTTTCTCGCGTATCTGCAAATCCCATCAAATCAGTTGTAATGATATTTGCAATTTCTTTTGCATTTTTCTCATTATGCGCATTTTCAAATAGTTCTGAATAAAATTTGTCAGATGATAATACATCGGCAACTTGTATTGATATACCATATTTTGTGATATACCTATCTCTTTTTGATATAATACTTTCAGGCATTTTCATTTTTAATGTTTCAATAAAGTCTTTTCCTATCAAAATTACTGGAATATCAGCTTCTGGTAAATATCTATAATCTTCTTCTTCTTCTTTTGATCGTGCAGATACAGTTATTCTTCTTGCCTCGTCCCAATGTCTTGTCTCCGCCTGAATGGGAATATTTCTATCCAAAAGGCTTTGCTGTCTAGTAATTTCAAAATGTAATGCCTTTTCAATATCTCTAAAGGATCCAACGTTTTTTACTTCTACTCTATTTCCGCTCCCTATGGAAATATTGCCATCGACTCTAAACGCTCCTTCAAGATATGGATCGGATACTCCAATATTTTCAACTATATCTGCTAACAGATTTAGAAAAGTACGAACTTGTTTTGGTGTCTCGAAGTCTGGTTCTGTCACAATCTCTACAAGAGGAGTACCTGCTCTGTTATAATCAACTAAAGTTAGCATTGTTTTCTGAGAGCTACCTTCATAGATCAATCTCCCAGGGTCCTCTTCTAATTGAATTCGTCGAATTCTAATTTCCTGTCCTTCAATAACCATTTTTCCCTCGGAGCCTATACTTGTTGGGCCATACGCATTATATTGTGTAATTTGAAAATTTTTTGGAAGATCAGGATAAAAATAATTCTTTCTAAAGAAGCTAATCTTATCAGGAATTTTACAACCTAGAGCTATTGATATCATTGCAGATTTCTCAACTGCCTTCTTGTTTAATGTTGGTAACGACCCTGGCAAACCAACACAAATCGGGCAAATATTGGAATTAGGAGGAAGATTTCTATAGTTTGCTTTACATTTACAAAAAAGTTTGCTCTCAAGTTTTGTCAGTTGACAATGAATTTCTAATCCTATTTTTGTCATATCTTTGCCTCCGGCAGGTGAGTTGTACCTTGTAAAGCATATGCTGCCTGCAATAGTTTTTTTTCCTCAAATGAGTTTGCAAATAACTGAATTCCGATTGGGAGTCCCGAACCTGAGATTTCAAATGGAACTGATATTGCAGGAATTTCTGCGAGATTTGCGGTAATAGTATTGATATCTGTCAGATAGAGTTTTAGAGGATCATCAATTTTTTCTCCTATTTTGAATGGAAGAATTGGCATAGTAGGAGATATTAAAAGATCTACTTTCTGGAATGCTTTGTCAATCTGAGATTTTATCATTGACCTCACTCTCTGAGCTTTTAGATAATATTTGCCATAATAGCCTGCGGACAGTACAAATGCGCCAATTAACATTCTTCTCGTCACTTCTTCCCCAAAATTGTTTCTGACTTTTGATACGTAGGCTTTGAATTCATATCCTTCTGTTCCAAAATCAAAACCATAACGGAGGTTATCGTATCTTGCTAGGTTACTACTTGCTTCCGCTGAGGCAATAGTATAATATGCTGCAACAGAATGTTCAACAGAATCTAAAGAGATTGGAATGCATTCAGCGCCCAAATTTTCCAATTTCGAAATGGCCCTTTTAGTTGCAGAAAGTATATCCGTCTCTACGCCCTCTCCTGTCATCTGAGAAATTATTCCAATTTTTTTTCCAGAAATTCCAAAATCAAGATCCTTTGTGTAATCCACAATGGGTTTATCTAATGTGGTGTTATCATGTGGGTCTTGACCCGCAATAAGATTCAAAACAAATGCAATGTCTTCAACTTTTCTTGCAATCGGTCCTATCTGTTCTATACTGTTAGCATAAGAAACTAGGCCATATCTGCTAACCAATCCATAGGTTGGTTTTAAACCAACAACTGAACAATAACTAGCAGGACTGCGTACAGATCCTCCTGTATCGGATCCTAGGGAAATCGTACATTCACGTGCACTCACCGATACACCGCTTCCTCCAGATGATCCACCAGGAACATATTCAACATTCCAAGGGTTTTTGCTTGGCCCAAAATAACTAAATTCAGTAGTAGAACCCATTGCAAATTCGTCAAGATTTGTTTTTCCGATTATTATTGCTCCCGCTTCCTTTAATTTTGACACAACGGTTGCATCATATGGAGAAATAAAATTCTCGAGCATTTTAGAGGCACAAGTTGTCTTTAGTCCCGATGTACATATGTTGTCTTTTACAGATATTGGCATGCCAAGACAAGCACCAACTCTTTCCTTCAATTTCAATTTCTTGTCAATTTCCTTCGCATGAATCATTGCGTTCTCATAATCGACTGTTATGTAAGCATGAACTTTTTCCTCAACTTTCTTGACATGTTCTATTGTTTTTGCTGTAAACTCCTCAACTGAAATTGAACCATGTTTCACTTGTGAAATAAATTCAGTAGCTGAAATTCCGAGATTCATTTAAATCATTTTTGGAGCACGTATGAAGTTATTTTGATCCTTTTTCAAACCTTCAATAAGTGGCTTGATATAATGGAATGGTTCATGAATATCTTCTCTTAGTTTTTCGGGCAAAATTTCACTTCTAAGAATTTTTTCGGAATTGTAATCAACCTTATCTAAATTATCAAAATACTTTAAAATCTGTTCTACTTGTTTTACGTATTTTTGTGGATCATTGAGCTCTATTTTGACAAGATCACCAAGATATTCAATTTCTTTTCGTTCTACCATGCTAAATCATTTATGGCCTAAGTCTGTCAACATCTCTCGGATAAAATGTAGTATCTCTAATATTTTCAGTACCAGTAAGAGCCATCATTAATCGCTCTAATCCTATGCCACAACCGGCGTGTGGTGGTACTCCATAATCAAAAATCCTCAAGTGATAATCAAATGAGTCAAGTTTGAAACCTTTGTTTTTCATTTTCTCCTCGAGCTCGTATCTTTTTTCTATTCTACTACTACCAGATGAAAGCTCAAGGTCTCCAAACATGAGATCAAATGATTCTGAAATTTTAGGGCTTTCTTTCTTAGCTTTAACGTAGAATGGTTTTGGAGCAAGTGGCCAATCTTTAATGAAATAAAAACCAGACAAATTGATTTTACGCAATTGTGATGGATACAGATCATCTCCCCATTCAGTCTTGGCGCCAGCACTTTGCATTCGTTCAACAAGATCTGTATAAGTATATTGTGGAATATCGTTGGGAATATCTGGAATCTGATATTCAGAGATCTTTGTAGAAGTACAATAATTTTTTACTGTAGAAATTGATTTTTTTATTATATTTTCGATATGCCTCATAATGTCATTATAATCCGAAAATGCTTCCTCAAAATCTATTGAGATGGCTTCAGACAAATGTCTATTAGTTCTTGAAGGTTCTGCTCTAAATATTGGGGATATTTCAAATACTTTCTCAAAGCTTAGGGTAAGTTGTTCCTTGTATAACTGTGGACTCTGAGCCAGAAAAGCTTCCTTGTCATAATAAAATATTGGGAATAGTGCTGCCCCTCCTTCAGTTGCAGTTGCTATCATTTTCGGAGTGTTAACCTCGACAAATTCTTTTTCATAAAAATAATCACGAATTGATTTAAGAACAAGACCACGCATACGGAAAATATGTTGTAATGTGTTTCTCCTGAGATCGATAGCTCTTAATTCTAATCTGGTGTCTATATTGGCAACCGTTTTTGTTTGCCATGTAAAAGGAGCAATCTTTTCTACAATCGAAAATATTTTTAATTCATTTGGTATTATTTCTGTACCTTTTGGAGCTTTACTAGATGGTTTTACAATTCCTTTTATTGCTATACTGGCTTGTTCTTTAAGATTGGCAAGATTCTCACGCACTTCATCAGAACAAATGCCTGTTTTTGCAGTAATTTGCATCTCTCCTTCTTTATCGTTTAACATTACAAAGACTATGTTCCCATGATCCCTTATACTGGAGATCCATCCCATTACTATGACTTCTCTACCTTCCATCGAAGGATCTAATTCATTGGAATAAACCGTTCTTCGCCAATTACCAAGCTCAGTACCTATCATGTAACAACAAAATCTGTTTTCAACTGTGTTAATTTATGTTGCTAAAATCGTTCTGTGAAGGAACAATCTGTCATCTTACTTGTTTTTCGCTTTTATTATCCGTTCTTTTATCACAAATGGAATAATAGATTCAGGTGCCTTACCAGATCTTTGTATGTTATAGCCCTTAAGTTTTGGCTCATTTTCTTTATTCATATCAACAATATTGTTGCGCATCATCCGCATGAGTGCCTGATGACTCTCTTCACCAATTTTTGCCTTGATTGAAATCTCATTTTTTATGATGTTAATTTCCAGATTCTCAAAAAGCGAGGTATATTCAGTAACTACCTTACCATATTTCATGGGCAAAGTTCCAGCTGGGATGAGCAATCCAATTTCTATCAAAGAACTTATTTTTCGGTATGTCGAGGTTTGAGGTAATTTGCAGGTATCAATTATATCCATGATTACTTTTGGTTTTTCTGCGGCAGATAGAATTTTTTTCTTATCACTATCAGCATATGCTTGTAATACCAACATTACATGATCTCTGTCTTTGATGTGTATCCATTGAGAATCCGATCTGATGATTGGCTTCACGTTCTTCGTACCATCATGCACACTTATATGGTTTGTTTGTTATTTTCAAAATTGGAAATCGCTTCCAAATAATCATAACTTCTTGATGAATGTTAAGATAAATTGTGAATAACAAAATCCCTACCCAAATTGCATATCTTAGAATTGCTGTTGAGATACCAAAAGTCTAAATTAAAAAGGAAATAAATTAATTTATGGTGTTGTCTAATCGTGAAAAAACTGCAATAATAGTATCACATTTGATCTCCTCATATTCAGAAAACCTCCATCAAGGAAATATACCAGAGAACCAATCTGTAATTGATTATATCATCAAAAAAATTCCTGATTCGTTCAGAATTGAATTAGATATAGATTTAATTGACGATATTTTTTCCTTTGTTTCAAACCAACACATGGAACTTTCATAAATACCTATTATCATAGGAAAATCGTCAAGAATGACATCAATTGCAACATTAGGCTCACACTGTGCTCTTCAAGTGCTCAAGGGAGCTAAGGATGAAGGTTTTAAAACCCTTCTAATATGCGAAAAAAAGCGTCAAAACCTTTATCGGAGATTTGGATTCATCGATGAGATGATATTAGTGGACTCACTTGATGAAGTCAAGAATGAGCATTGTTTACGAATTCTCAAAGAGAATGAATCAATAATCATTCCACATGGCACGCTAATTGCTCAAATGGATTCTTCTGAAATAGAATCAATAACCACACCAATTTTTGGAAATAAATTCATACTCCGGTGGGAGTCGGACAGAAAGATGAAAGAAAAACTCATGAGGGAATCTAACCTTGTCGTACCAAAGTCGATTTCAACCCCCGATCTAATAGACAGTCTTGTGATAGCAAAGAGACACGGTGCAGCTGGTGGAAAAGGGTATTTCCTTGCAACAACCAAGGATGACTATAAGGCAAAACGTGACAAGTTGATAAAGGAAGGAATAATCAAAAGTGATCTTGATCTTTACATACAAGAATATGCGTACGGTGTGCCAGCATATCTTCAATATTTTTACTCCCCAATAGAAAATGAACTACAATTTTTTGGCATAGATAGAAGATATGAATCAGATATAGATGGAATGGGTCGAATTCCTGCACCACAGCAAATTGCATTAGACATAATTCCTTCATTTAATGTGATTGGAAACAGTCCAATTGTTCTAAGAGAATCGCTTTTAGAAGAAGTATATCGAATGGGTGAAAGTTTTGTTGAAGCTGCAAGAAGATTGGTCCCTCCTGGAATGAATGGACCTTTTTGCCTTGAAGGCGTTTACGATAGTAATGGAAAGTTTACGACATTTGAATTTTCTGCAAGAATAGTAGCTGGAACTAACCTATACATTGATGGTTCGCCCTATTCGAGGTTGATTTATGATGAGCCTATGAGTATGGGGAGAAGGATTGCAAGAGAAATAAAGAATGCCTCCGCTTCAAATAATTTACAGAAAGTAATTTCGTAGCAATGTTAATGTTTTGGATTCATTAATTTAGAGAAAATTTTGTAGAAACTTGGTTTTCAAGAACCACCAAGAGTTACAATAATATCAGTAACAAAGCCAACACATAATCCCAAGAAAATTCCAATCATCAATATATCATTTGAGGTCAGTTTTCTTCCAGAATTATACATTAACATCGAGACATAAATGAGTGCACCACCTGCTATGGATAGAAATAAAATGTACGCAATGTTTGAATTCCATAGGCTTCCTAGTAGAGTCCCGATAAATGTTGGACCACCTCCAATCAAACCTAACTTGGCAAGGAATTTGGCAGTGGGTTTTTTCATAAATCCTGAAAGAGGACTAGCTATGCCAAACCCTTCTGTGGTATTGTGAGCCCCAAATCCTATAATCAATATAATTGCAAGACCTATTTCTCCCGCAACATATGATTGACCGATGGCTAATCCTTCACTAAAGTTATGTGCCCCAATTCCTATCGCTATCATCATTGCAATCTTGTATGCGTTTGCTTCGTGGAATAATCTATGGAGATGATCGTCGCCCGCTTTGAGATTTTCAAGTGAGATTATCTGAGGAAATCTCTTTGTCATTAGCCGAGTTTCGTATGCTACCAATCCTATGAGCCCAATTGCAATTCCTCCAAACAAAGCAGCGAGATCAATTATAGCGTTGTCAATAGAACCTTTTCCAGAAACAGCGTCTGTTGCTGCATTAGATGCCGCTTCAAATCCGTGGCTAAATACATCTACTATTAAGAAAATTAGTATCCCGAGCGCAAATGCATTCAAGAATCCCTTTTTCTTTGAATTAAGATTTTGTAATGCTGCCACAGGTAGACCTAGAAATATCGTAAATCCTGCTATTGCTCCTAATACTAGAAGGTCTGCATAGTTAATCATTGTAGAATGATTAGGGTAAGCTAACTTTATTTAAATTACGAACACATTCCAAAAGTATAGAATATCTTTCATGTCGTTTAAATAGTTAGGCTTACCTAAGTGAAAAAATATTGAGAAAAAAAATTTCATTATCACAACTCAAAAAATATGATGTAAATCAAAAAATTCTGACAGCTCTGGCAGACGCACAATCTCGTTCCATATTATTTTCTATTATAAAAGAAGGAAAAACCGCGTTTGAGTTATCGGAAAAATATAGAATCCCGCTTAGTTCAGTATACAAGAAAATTTCTGACCTTGAGGATATTGCTTTGATAAAAGTTGAAAAATGGTTAATATCTGAGAATGGGAAGAAATTCAAAGTTTACAAAAGCAGAATTAGCAGAGCGGAAATAACCATAAGAAAACCTGAACCCATAATAACTCTTAGTCAAAATCAAGGCTGAAAAACAATATTATAAAATACTTTTTTCTTTATGAATTGGAATTTTTGTTCCTTTCAAATTTGATACTGTATACTATATTTATTGTTCTTCCGCATAATATGGGAAATTGAATATTGGATAAACTATCCAACATCTCATTTAACTTAAATATAATTAATAGCTAAATTCGAGTAACAAATGCATCAAGTAATTCAAATTCTTTCTAAAGTTGCAGAACGATATGCTCCAAGTAGACTGTTGAGCTTTGATATTGTTCATGTATTTATAACAATGCAATTATTAGAAGATAAAAAAAGAATAAGCAGGACCTTTTTAATGAAAGAGCTTGTTCTCGGAGAAGGATCTGTAAAAACTCTTGTAAAACATATGAAAATGGCAGGCCTGGTGGAAAATTCTAATGCTGGAATGTGGTTGACTAATAGGGGAAAAACAGTATTCACAAAATTGCAGAATGCAATACCGTCTGAGATGCCTATTGCAAAATGTTCTGTTGCTCTTGGCAAATTTAACTACGTAGTATTAGTAAAAGATATCGATAGTAATGTTAAAAGTGGAATAGAGCAGAGAGATGTTGCCATTAAATCGGGGGCTTTAGGTGCAACTACGCTGATTTTTAGAAATGATAGGCTCCTAATACCTGGAACACAGGAAGATGTTTTAAAAAACAATCCAATGATCCACTCGTTAATTGTCGATAACTTAAAACCTGAAGATCATGATGTAATTATAATAGGCAGTGCTAGTGATAAAAAAACTTCCGAGAAGGCTGCCAAAAGCGCTGCACTATTCACCATACAATCGCGATAAACACTGAAATGCGTAAATCAAAAAATATTTGTAAAGGCGTGAATTCAGTTTAAAAAACTTGTTAATACATAATCAGGATTAAATTGCCTTTTTGATATAACTCAAATTTTTTAATCTGCTTAAAAGTAATTTCCAATTTTGGAAGATGATTCTAATTAGTTTAAATCTAAGTCTATTGATTTATACCATGATGAGATTAGTGTTTAGAAGATCATCTCATAATTTACAGTCTCTAACAACTAACAAATGTCCATCTTCAGTACTTCAAGTATTTGGTCAACCACTACTTGTATGGAATGTGGGTGTTACTAGCAGAATGACAAATATTGATAAAATTATGATCCCAAATGATTTTCCTGATGCAATAAGAGTAGTTCAAGAGAAATTTCCCAAGATAAACGTAGAAGAATATTCGGATTTGGAAGAATCAGATACATCTCTCAATGAATTTAAGAAAACATCAATTGCTGGCAAAAGCAATTTTGAAATTCCAATAAATTCACTTTTACGATATTCTAAGAATATCCCTAATCTCTTTATTGAAAAAATAAACTATCCTTGGGATTTTCTTAATGTAATTCAGAAGGTCATGCATGATGAAATAAAACAGACTATGATTTCCAAGAATGCAAAAATTGCCAATTCAAGTATAATCGATGGTCCTTGCATTATTGATGATAATGTTACAATTGATGAATTTTGTAAAATAAAAGGACCCGCATATATTGGAAAAGGTTCTTTCATAGGAATGGGCTCTCTCGTTCGGAATTCCATGATAGGTAGAGATACGCACATTGGTTTTAATTGTGAAGTATCTAGAACTTATTTCGCGGGCAATGATAAGATAGCACATCATAATGTAATACTGGATAGCATAATTGGGGAAAAGGTTTGGTTTGGAGGTTATTCGGGTACTGCCAATGTCTTACTGACTCGACAAACAGTAAAATATCAAATTGGCGACAAGTTGATGAATACGGGAACAGATCATTTTGGAACAGTAGTTGGAAATAATTCTTCTATTGGTGCGTCTGTAATTATTTTACCAGGAAGACAGGTGCCAGAAAATACAATAGTTCAAGCTGGAACAATTTTCGGCAAGAAGAATTAGATCACCATATTTACTCTAGATATGCACTCTACAGACATGAGATCGTTTGAAATCATCTCAATAAGCACCTAAAATCGGGTGGAATAATCTTAATATTCACAACAAAGAACATGAAAAATGTGAAAAAATTCTACATAGTTATCCCTGTCGTGATAATAGGGATTTTTCTCGCATATATGGCATATACAAATCAAGCAAATTCAGAGCAATCGTCTACACAAGTATTGATGCAAAACGGATCACCTTTGTTTGGAGACCCAAATGCAAAGATAACCATGGTCGAATGGGGAGATTATCAATGTACATATTGTCATGCGTTTCATATTAATACCAAATCCGAACTCTTTCAAGAATATGTAGACACGGGGAAAGTAAATTTCGTTTTCCGCGATTTCCCTCTTAATGGACCTGATTCAGTGTTAGCCGCTCAGGCAGCTTATTGTGCAAACGACCAAAACAAGTACTGGCAATACCATGATGAACTTTACAATAACTGGGGTGGGGAGAGAACTGGATGGATAAATCAATCTTCATTAGATAAATTTGCTACTAATATAGGACTGGACTTGAACGAGTTTGACAAATGTTTAACAAGTAAAAAATATGAGCAAAAGGTTCTTGATAATGAAAAATTTGGTCAACAGATAGGCATAGACGCAACTCCCTCATTCGTTATTTTTGGAGAAAAGAAGTCGCCGATAAAGATTGTAGGGGCAGAGCCAATATCCGTCTTCAAGCAAGCACTCGATAATTTCTAACACAGTTAAGGTAGTACTAAATGGTAAAACCCAAGATCGAAAAACATGATTCTGTAAAATTATACAAGTTACGAAAGATGTTAGAAGAATTGTCTGACAAATCAGGGAGAGGAACAGAGCTTATCTCACTTTATGTACCACCAAAAAAAGCGTTACATGAAGTAATTAACGGATTACGAGAAGAACAAGGTACAGCTGACAACATTAAATCAGACCTTACTAGAACTCATGTGGTTGATGCATTATCAAGAGTAATTCAAAGATTGAAATTGTACAAAAAATCTCCTGATCATGGTCTTGTAATGTTTTGTGGAGCTCTTCCACCAGAAGGAGGAGGCCCTATTGGAAGCGAAGTAATCAAACTATATGAGATTGAACCCCCGAAAGAACTTCAAACATTTCTTTATAGATGTGACGATCATTTTCATGTCGAAATTCTAAAAGATATGCTCAAAGATGAAAACATGATTGGGTTTTTAGCTATTGATGCCAAGGATGCAGGCTGGGGGTTGTTACACGGCGATAAACTCGATATTCTTTCTGAGACGTCATCAGGAGTTGCTGGAAAGCATAGGCAAGGAGGACAGTCAGCTCGAAGGTTTGAAAGGCTAAGGGAGATGGAATTAAATGATTACTACAATAGAGTTGCTCATACCACTAGGGAATACTTTATTGACATTTATCCTATAAAAGGCCTCATAATCTCTGGACCTGGGCCAACAAAGGAAAATTTCATTAAAGAAGAATATTTGGAGTATAGACTTCAAAATTCTATAATAGCAACCTTGGATACTTCATATGCCGGGTCTGAGGGAGTTCGTGAAGCGTTTACCAGATCTCAAGAGGTACTCACCGATTACAGAATGGTAGAGGAAAAGAAACTGGTAGAGAAATTATTTCATGATATTCATTTCTCCAGGGGACTTGCTACATATGGCCTTAAGGAAATCATAGATCTTCTGAAAAGAAATGTGGTGGATACTGTGATTATTACAGATGACACAAACCTAAGAAAAATCGAAATTACTTGCAAGCGGTGTCAGAGCATTCAAACTGAAATAATAGAAAGACCAAAAGTGATCTCTCGAATTCAACATCTCCTAAGTCAGCCTTGTCCAAATTGTAAGAGTATGGATCTAGAATCATCGGAACGTGATATTGTTGATTATCTCGATCTTATTGCGGGAGAGACTGGAACCAAAGTTGAAGTCATTTCGGGTGCAACTGAATATGGTGCAATGCTTTCAAGCATAGGCAAAGTAGGAGCATTCCTTAGATACAATCCAAATCAATAATAAAATGCACATAAGAGATAAGCTCTAAATAATTTGAAACCCCGTTTAGTTTGTGGAAAATATATTGCCTGAGGAATTTGATTCCAAAGTACTTTCAAATGCCAATAAAACCATAGTACTTTTTTATGCCAGTTGGTGTCCATATTGTACGGATTTTAAGCCTACTTTCGAGTCATCCCAGATAGACATTGCAAACAAATTTGGTGCTCTCGTAGACGAAGATGAAAACCCACTCTGGGACAGATTCAACATACAATTGGTTCCCACGGTGATTGTTTTTGAGAATGGCAAAATTATATCGAGAAGAGATGCCAAAAATTATGTTGGTTTGACTAAATTAGACATGGATTCAATAATAAAAGAATTAGATTGATTTCATACTTTGTTTAATCTTAGTACAAAGGTCATATAGTTCATTGTCTCTTGCAATAATTCTTCTGGTCCACGGATTGCCAGTTTTTTGATACCTAGGGATTACATGGACGTGAACGTGTGGTATAATCTGATTTGCGGCTTTACCATTATTTTGCCCAATGTTGAATCCCGTTGCTCCTGTCGCTTCAAGAATGCCGCGAGCCACAATTGGCACTCTAGCAAATAGTTCCGCTACGTCGTCATTTGGCATGTCTATTATTTTTTCATGATGTGTTTTAGGCATTACAAGTGAATGCCCAGGCTGGATGGGGTACTTGTCCAATATGGCAAGATGGGTTTCATCTTCATATATGACATAGGCGGATTGTTTTTTTTCAACCATGCTGCAAAAAAGACAATTCATACGTTTGAGCATGTGATATTTTATTTAAAGTAATACTATATTTCCAAAACTTTTAGTATTTATTGAATAAATACTTTTGAATAGGAATGAGAAAATATAGAGTAAAGTTTCAGGCAATTCTATTTTGATCTAAAATTCATTTCATTCAGTTATTATACATTGAAATCATGCTGAGAGATTTTATGAATTTTCTAATGATCATTCAACTGTGTCCCAAGTTGACAAACTAGTAACACCAACTCTAACCAATGAACAATTGTGTATGGTGATAAGTTAATCTTCTCGCCATTAGTTTAATATATCATAAAAATTTTGAAATTACTGTAGAAGAAGAGAGTTTATGTCAGATACCGTTATTTAGGGTACAATTTTCACGATTATCGTCAATGGGGAAAAAAGATAGACAAGAACGTGATCAGGAAAGGGAAAGCTTCTATGAAAAACGACAGAAAGAACAGTTCAAGTACAAGGCAATAGGAATTGGGGTTCTGGCCGGAATCATTGCGGTTCTTGCGATTTCAAGCTATAATTTTTATGAATTATCAATGCAGGCAACCCCAAAAGGTGTACCACCTGGTGCAGGACCTCTTGGAGGAATTCATATTCATGCTGGCATCCTGACTTTGATTTATGGACAACAATTTGATTATTCTAGTCCTGCATATCAATTAAAGAGTCCTTACATTAACTTTCAGAAGGAAAATGGTGAGACTATACATCTTCTTGCAACTAATGTCACTCTAGGTTTTCTATTCGATTCTTTGAAGATTGGCCTAGATGACAAATGTTTTACCTTCCCAGACAAACGCTCATTTTGTACCAATGACAAATACTCGTTAAAATTTTATATTAATCACCAACAGCTTCCTGACTTACGCTCCTATGTATTCAAGAACAATGACAGAATCCTAATATCTTATGGAAATGAAAATGAAACGCAAATTAATGGGCAGATGTCCAAAGTAGATTCGTTCAAACTTATCACCTAGGGCTCATTTAGAGCGTCGCGCATCGATTTGAATTCATCAACGGTGATTTCCCCCTTAACTAGTCTATTTTTTAGAATCATTAAAGCATAATCCTCATTGGATTCTTCTGATTTAGGTTGCTCTACAATTGGTTCAGTTGTTGTCTTCTGATCATCTTCCTTTTTTTGGACAGATTCATTTGATTGTGGTAAACCTTTTTTCCGTAAATAAATAACAATTCCTATTATTCCAGCACCAATTACTGCAATAATGGGATACAAAATATTATTTGTATCAAAGGTTTTTCCAAAATTATTTGTTGAATTACTTCCAGGATTGCTTGCTCCAGAATTTCCAGATTCGGGAGTCTTGGATTCAGGATTTGCGGCAATATCATATACTCCTAGCCTTTCACTGAGGTCAGCAGTAAAATACTGTGTATTTTTAGCATTTAGTTGTTCCTGCAATTTTCTTGCAGCATCCAATCTTTGTTGGAGAATGTCATTAATAGATTGACCCGATCCTTCTTGGGCGGCGGGTGTTGACGGATTCGAAGTATTGTTCTGTGTTGTGGGACTGGCAGACAATGTTATTGCGTCGGCAAGATTAGACGGAGCACTTGCTCCACCTAGATTAATAGCTGAGACCCTGTAGGAGTGCTCAGAATTGGGAGCCAAACCTGTATCTTGGTATGTTGTTGCAGTTATGTTTTTAATTACATTAAATCCATTTCCATCATTTCTTTCAATTTTATATCCCGAAATTGGTATGCCGCCATTAGAAGGGGAGGCAGACCAACTAATGTCTATCTCAGTGGAAGAACGAACTACAGCTGATAGTCCAGTTGGAGAAGATGGAGTTACCTGAGATCCATCTGGAGAGAAAATGAAACTTGTAGTTTTTCCTGCAGTTTTATTGGTAACAAATGCAGTAGCATTATACATTCCTTTGAGCAAAAAGTGGGCTTGATTATCTTGTGAGCCCGTATCAACAGCTATTTGAAATGTATGATTGGTGCTATCAGCGAGACCTGATGCAACAAGAAGGAATTGATTATTTGGATCAAACATTATTAGAGTAACTTCTGGCTGATCAGTGGGCAAAATGGTTCCCGAAAAAGAGATTTTGCTACCTCCCTTGTAAAACGTAGAATCCGTTTTAAGAGAAGTAACCTCCGCATAGGCCGGGATCAAGGAAAAAGACATGATGAACAAGAAAACCATCGGAAACATCCTTTTGTTCATATCAACATCTCAATTCCCCCAATTATTAAAAGCGCGTAGCTTTCATACTTGAAAAGATGAACTCTATATGTATTGACTAAAAAGCAGGCAGCCTTAATGAATTCGTAGATATTGTATTCTACAAGAGTATATTCTTTGACTGTGGAATATCAAATTAAGGTTTGGCCTAATAGCGGCTGAAATAGATTATCTGCCAATGTAAAGCTAAAATTATCCTGTTATCAATAATCCATATTCTAATGGAGATATCAAGTAGAAATGTGGTTGTTGGGCCATCAAGGGCACCACATCGAGCTATGTATAAGGCAATGGGATTAGATGACAACGACCTAGAAAAACCGTTCATAGGAGTGTCTCATAGTGGTAATGAAGCAACTCCTTGTAATATTCACCTTGGAAGATTAGCACTTCATGCAAAGGCAGGAGTTGAAATTGCAGGCGGAACTCCAAGAGAGTTTTCTACTATTGCCGTAAGCGATGGCATTGCAATGGGACATGAAGGGATGAAATCATCACTAGTTAGTAGAGAAATTATAGCTGATTCCATCGAATTAATGGTAAGAGCTCATCAGTATGATGGTCTTGTAGGCATAGCTGGATGTGACAAGAGTCTACCAGGGTCAATGATGGCGATGGCTAGATTGAACTTACCATCAGTATTTGTTTATGGTGGCACCATAATGCCTGGTATATACGAAGGAAAACAAGTAACTATTCAGGATGTGTATGAAGCCGTTGGAGCTTATGATGCTGGAAGATTATCATTGGAATCTTTAAAAAGTTTAGAAAATGTGGCGTGTCCCAATTCTGGATCATGCGGAGGAATGTATACTGCTAATACAATGGCCTCGATAAGTGAGGCGATTGGTTTAGCTCTACCTGGAAATGCATCGCCACCAGCTGAAGACCCTAGAAGAGAAAAAATTGTTTATGAAAGCGGAAAAGCTGTTATGAATTTACTTGAAAACGGCATCAGACCAAATGATATCTTAACATTTGAAGCATTCGAAAATGCAATCGCTATAGCTAATGCCATAGGGGGTTCTACAAATGCAGTATTACACTTGATGGCACTCTCACGCGAAATAGGAGTAAACCTTACACTTGATGATTTCGAAAGAATACGAAGGAAGACACCTCATTTGGCAGATATGAGACCTGGTGGACAGTATGTAATGTTAGATCTAGACAAGATAGGTGGAATTCCGCTATTGATGAAGAGTCTACAGAAAAAAAATCTTTTAAATGAAAATGTTATCACTGTCACTGGCAAGACATTAAAACAAAATCTTGAATCTATCCAACTTTCATATGACATTAACCAAAAGGTTCTAAAATCAATAGAAACACCGATTCATGAAGTTGGAACACTTACAATATTAAGAGGAACCCTTGCACCTGATGGAGCGGTGGTAAAGGTTGCAGGTGTCCATACTAAGGAATTTCGTGGGAAGGCCAAAGTCTTTGACAGAGAGGAAGACGCATTTGATGCCATATCAAAACGACAAATAAAGGAAAAGGATGTTGTGATAATAAGGTATGAGGGCCCCAAAGGGGGACCAGGTATGAGAGAAATGTTAGGTGTTACTGCGGCCATAGTTGGTCAAGATCTAGGCGAAAAAGTGGCACTAATAACTGACGGTAGATTTTCCGGAGCTACAAGAGGTTTTATGATAGGACATGTATCGCCAGAAGCTGCAATGGGAGGAAACATAGCATTAGTAAAGGAGGGAGACGAAATCACAATTAATCTTGAAAAAAATAGTATTGATGTAATGATATCAGAAGAAGAACTTGCTCTCAGAAGAAAAGAATGGAGACCACGCAAACCTAATTATGAAAATGGTGCGCTTGCTAAGTTTGCATCGTTGGTTACATCAGCTGCAGAAGGTGCGGTAACAAAACCAATCTGGCAATAGCAAACATATTATTGATTATTCTTGCGCCATATGATATTGGCAAAAAAACTTCATTTTATCACCAAACTTTCTTGCAGTAACAGAAACACCGTCTTCAAGACCCATTTTACATATAACGCAATTGACTTCTTTAACACTAGTGTTTACAGTAGCTTTTCTTTTTACAAAGTATAGATCCTGAAATATCAGCTGTTCGTTTAATGAGTCCCTTGCAAGAAAAATCTGTGACATGTAGTAAATTATGTTCTGATCGCATATAAAGGTACCGTACCATACGGTAATCTTCTGATAATCACTTAGTTTTAAATATAGTCAAAGAACCCCATCTGACATGGGTGACCATATTTGGGCATTCAAACCTTAAGATAGTACCTCTAGACTATTCTGGTTCCCAATTTGATTTGTACAGGAAAATTTCCTACCAGTTTGATCATACTTTCTTCTTTGAATCCCTTACTGGACCAGAGGAATTAGCCGAGACATCACTTATTGGATTTGATCCATCGATAGTTGTTAAAGGATTTTCCGACAGAGTAATCCTCTATTATAAAAATAAGAGTTCAATTACAATACAAACAAAAGATCCATTGTCTGAAATAAAGAAATTACTGTATCAGGTGACTGACCAAAAATACAGATACGTGGGAGGAGCGGTTGGAGTTATTAATTATGATGCAATAAGATTATGGGAAAAAATTCCAAATGATCATAAGAACGATGATGAACCTCTGATGGAATTCGGGATTTATACAGATGGAATACTTTATGATAACAAAGAAAAAAAATCCTTTTACTTTTATTATGACATTAATAGGATAGATGAATTGCCAGATTCAAGTAGGGATTTTGGCAGTTTTTCCATTTCAAATTTATCTGAAAATTTGGACAAGGAAAGATTTGGTCAGATGGTAAAAAGTGCCAAACAATACATCCATGATGGAGACATATTCCAAGTAGTACTCTCGAAGAAATTCAACTTTGATGCGGAGGGAGATTTTCTTAAAGTGTACAAAGCTCTCAGACAGATAAATCCATCACCGTATCTTTATCATCTAAAATTAGGGAATAGGGTAATTATAGGTTCTAGCCCTGAAATGTTATTAAGAATTACAGGTAATCGGGTGGAAACATTTCCTATAGCTGGAACAAGACCAATAACAAATGATGAAAAAAGAAATGAAGAACTCAAGGAAGAAATGTTGCGTGATGAAAAAGAGCTAGCAGAGCACACGATGTTAGTAGACCTAGGCCGTAATGACATTGGTCGAGTCTGCAAATATGGATCTGTCCATGTTAAAGAATTAATGGGGATAAAGAGGTTTAGTCATGTTCAACACATAGTTACTCATGTTGTAGGAACTCTTGATATCAAATACAACATGTTTGACGCAGTGAAAGCAGTATTTCCAGCTGGAACAGTTTCAGGGGCACCAAAGATTAGAGCAATGGAAATAATTGATGAGTTAGAACCCGATGCTAGAGGACCTTACGCTGGAGCGGTGGGATACTTTTCTTTTAATGGTTGTTGTGATTTTGCCATTGCAATAAGAACTATTTTTATGAAAGGTTCAAAGGGATTTATCCAAACAGGAGCAGGAATTGTCTCAGATTCTATATCTGATAACGAATGGATGGAGACTCAACATAAGGCAAATGCTATGATATCTGCTCTGAAGGAGGCCTCAAAATGAAATTCTTAATTATTGATAATTATGATTCCTTTGTCTACAATATAGCACAACTTCTTGGAGAATTGAATGTATCCTCCGATGTAATCAGAAACGATAAACTAACTATAGAAGACGTAAAAAAAGGAAAATATGACGCAATAGTAATTTCACCAGGACCTGGCACTCCTGAGGACGTAAAGTATTTTGGAATTTGCACTAAAGTAATCAAAGAATTAGGCCCAACAACTCCAATACTCGGAGTATGTTTAGGACATCAAGGGATCATAAACGCTTTTGGAGGTAAAGTTGTAAATGCAGGGAATGTCAGGCATGGCAAAACAAGTCCTGTCGAACATTATCAGTCTCCTCTTTTTGAAGGCGTAGATAATCCCTTTAAAGCAACAAGATACCATTCACTAGTCGGAGATAAAACAATCATTCCAGATGATCTAATAGTTACAGCCATAGCTCTAGATGACAAGGAAATAATGGCTATCCGTCATAAGAAATACCTAATTGAAGGTGTTCAATTTCACCCAGAGTCAATCATGACAGGCGAAGGCAAGAAAATACTTGGCAATTTCGTAAAATTGGTGAAAAAATGAATTCGCAGCTTATTGCAAAGTTAACTTCTCATAGAAATCTCAGCTATAGTGAAATGTCACAAATGATGGATGAAGTTTTAATGGCACGGTGTTCTCCAAATGAGACCATCCAGTTTCTTAAATCCCTCACTGAAAAGGGAGAAACCGATGAAGAACTTCTTGCGATGTTAGACAAGATGGATCAATACGGAATCCATGTAAAACTAAATAGGCAAGAAAGTGTCATCGATGTTTGTGGAACTGGAGGAGATAAAACTAATACATTTAATATCTCCACAACTGCGGCGTTTGTAATTGCTGCCTCTGGTGGTGTAGTTGCCAAGCATGGTAATAGATCAATATCAAGCATAAGCGGAAGCGCGGACATATTCGATTATTTTGGATATGATCTTGAAATGGAACCCAAAAAAGTGGAAGAGATAATCGAGAAATTTGGAATAGGTTTCATGTTTGCACAGAAATTTCATCCAGCCATGAAGAATGTAGCCCAAGCACGTAAGATTTTAGGAAGAAGAACCGCGTTCAATTTGCTTGGTCCACTGAGTAATCCTGCAAGAGTAAAAAATCAGCTTGTAGGTGTCTACTCGCAGGAATATCGTGCTAGAATCATTTCATTGTTAAAGTCTAGAGGATCTACAAATGTAATGGCGGTAATTTCTGAAGACGGTCTTGACGAACTCTCTACAACCTCGAAAAATTATATCAGTCATTTGAAAGAAGAATTAATAAAAAATTATATTTTAGAACCCACACAATTTGGCCTAGGAAAAACTAATCTATCCGAAATCCAAGTATTTACAAAAAATGAGGCGATAAATGCATTTGTCACCGTTCTCAATAACACTGCCACAAAGCCAAAAATTGACATAGTTGCTCTCAATTCAGCTGCTGGGCTTATTGTAGGTGGGCTTGCAGATACATTTGAAGAAGGATTGGATATTTCAATGCACACGATTAAAAGCGGCAAGGCATACGATTTGTTAAAGAATTTTGTTAAGGCATATGGCAATATAGCAAAAATAGAGGAATTAGAGAACAGATGAAAAACATGTTAGAGAAACTTTCCAAAAATTCTCTCAAAGCAATAGGAGAAGGAATTTACGATATCGATTACAAGAATACTAAATCAAATAAGGATCTGATTGCGGAAATTAAAAAAAATAATCATGCTGCTCTAATAACGGAGGTAAAATTCTCATCACCATCACTAGGTAAAATTAGAGCAAGTTCAAATCCCGTGTTACTAGCAAAAGCAATGATTGAAGGTGGTGCAATAGGACTTTCTGTGTTAACGCAACCTTATTTGTTCAATGGTTCTCCCAATTATTTTTCACAAATTCGAAATCAAACAAAGGTTCCACTTTTAATGAAGGACATAATTGTCGACAAGGCACAAATTGATGCAGCTGAGAGGTTGGGTGCAGATGTAATCCTACTTATTCAAGCTATTTTCGATAAAAAATTTGCAAAAGATATTGATGAGTTTATTGATTATGCGCATAAGAAGAATCTCCAAGTATTATTAGAATCCCATACAAAAAAAGAATTTATGGATTCTTCTAAAACTCAAACAGATTTACTGGGCATTAACAATCGTGATTTAGATACTTTGAAAATAGACCTCAATACTACGAAAGGGATTCTAAAAAACATTTCAGAAAAAAGGATAGTAATCTCGGAAAGCGGGATAAAATCAGCTGAAGACATTAGGTTTCTTTATCAATGTGGTGCTAATGCGTTCTTGGTTGGTAGCAGCATAATGAAGAGTAAAAATAACAAGG
>CAZIHN010000009.1:30120-33441 GCA_964538845.1 uncultured Nitrosopumilaceae archaeon
ATGTGGGTCTAATTCTTTTCTGGTTGGCAAGCGGCTAATGAAAAATAAAGATAATCAGCGAATGGTTTCAAAGCTGGTGTCATCTATATGAAACTGCAATATCCAAAAAACGGGAAATTTGGTGAGTACGGAGGAAGATTCATTCCTGAAACTTTGGTCCCTGCTGTAACAGAATTAGAAGAAGCTTACCTGAAATTCAAAGATGACCCTGAATTCAAAAAGGAATTAGCATACTACTTGACTCAATATGCTGGCAGGCCAACCCCATTATATTATGCAAAAAATTTAACAGAATCTATCGGAGGAGCAAGAATCTACTTAAAAAGGGAGGACTTACTCCATGGAGGAGCGCATAAGATTAACAATACCTTGGGACAGGGCCTCCTTGCAAAAAAGATGAAAAAAAAGAGAATCATAGCAGAAACCGGCGCAGGTCAACATGGTGTCGCTACGGCGATGGCATGTGCAGCATTAGGATTACCCTCAGAAGTTTACATGGGTCTCAAGGATACTCAAAGACAAAAACTTAATGTTTTCAGAATGAAATTACTTGGTTCAAAAGTTCATGCAGTAAAAGAAGGAACTCAAACCCTAAAAGATGCGATTAATGAAGCTATTCGCGATTGGATTACAAACGTCAAATCCACTTACTACCTTCTTGGCTCTGCCGTTGGCCCACATCCTTATCCAGTCATGGTAAGAGATTTTCAGTCAGTGATAGGAAATGAGATCCTTTCACAGATGAAAAAATTTGAAAACAAAATTCCAGACTCGGTTGTTGCCTGTGTAGGCGGTGGATCCAACGCAATAGGTACATTCTATCCTCTTATAGATCACGATACACAGATGTTTGGGATTGAAGCTGGTGGAGAAGGAATTAAGACTAGTCAACACTCCGCAACTTTGGTAGGAGGCTCAAAAGGAATTCTTCACGGCATGCTTACATATCTTTTACAAGATGAAGAAGGACAGATTAAAGACACTCATAGTATAGCAGCTGGATTGGACTATCCAGGTGTGGGACCCGAACACTCTTTCCTAAAAGATATCAAGAGAGCAAAATACGATTCAGTTACCGATAAAGAAGCAGTCCAAGCATTCTTGTTACTTTCAAAACATGAAGGAATTATACCCGCATTGGAGTCATCGCATGCTGTTGCATATGCAATTAAGATAGCAAAAAAAATGTCAAAAGGTAACACTATAGTAGTGACTTTGTCTGGAAGAGGTGACAAAGATGTAGAAGTAGTTGAAAGGTTTTTGAATATTAATGACAAGAATACAAAATAAGTTCAAAGAACTTCGCTCGAAGAACCAAAAGGCATTAATTGCTTACGTCATGGCCGGATTTCCCAATGAGATCAGTACCTTGTCAGCAGTTCGTGGACTAGTTAAAGGAGGGGTAGATATAATTGAGATTGGACTTCCATTCTCCGATCCATTAGCAGATGGACCTGTGATTCAAAATGCTGCCTTTAAGGCACTCAAAAATGGAATGAATTTTCAGAAATTCTTAAAACTAGTAAAAAAAATTCGCAAAGAGACAGATATCCCACTAGTGTTGATGACATATTCAAATCTTTTATACAAACATGGATATGACAGATTCATATCGATTGCAAAGGATGCCGGTATTGACGGAATAATTCTTCCCGATATGAAAATTGAAGAGGCTGAAGAATTTCTTGAAGCATCCAAGAAAAACAAGATAGATACCATCTTTTTGATTTCTCCAAATACTTCACCCGAAAGAATTAAGAAGATATCGAACAAATCTTCCGGATTTCTATACCTAGTTTCCGTATTTGGTACCACAGGCATGCAACAAAGATTCCAAAAATATACTTTGAATGCCATAAAACATGCAAAACATTTGCTTGACAAAAAAATTCCATTAGGAGTAGGGTTTGGAATTAGTAAGCCAGAACATGCAAGGTTTATCTTAAAATATGGAGCTGATGCAGTCATAGTGGGAAGCGCATTTTTGCGATTGATAGAGGAGACACCACAGTCAAATGTGGAGAAAACTATCGAAATATTTGCGAAAGGCTTCAAGAAATCTACTTTATCAGAATAAGAATTAAAAAGACCTTGTGTCCATCATCGATATGCAGACAGAGTTTACAAAGTTTATTTTTGTCACAGGAGGAGTCATGTCTGGCCTGGGAAAAGGCGTTGTATCCTCATCTATAGCAAAATTACTTCAACTTTCAAATCAGAAGGTTTCGTGTATCAAAATAGATCCATATCTAAATTATGATGCGGGTACGATGAATCCTGTTGCTCACGGAGAAGTCTTTGTTACTGAAGACGGTGGAGAATGTGATATGGACATTGGAAATTATGAGAGATTCCTTAATCAAAATATGCCACGAACTCACAACATTACCACTGCCCAAATCTATTCAAACGTGATCGAAGCGGAGAGACGAGGGGAGTATTTGGGAGCATGTGTGCAGATTATACCTCATGTTACAGATGCCATAAAAGAACGAATAAGGTCGATAGCCAAAAGGGAAAACCTCGATATACTCATTGTAGAATGTGGTGGAACAGTAGGCGACATGGAGAGCTTGCCTTTTCTTGAGGCTTTAAGACAAATTAGATTAGAAGATGGACCTGAAAATGTAATTTTTGTTCATGTAACCCTTGCTCCATCTCTTGATGTAGTTGGAGAGCAAAAAACAAAACCAACCCAACACAGCGTCCAAGAATTGCGCAGGATTGGTATTCAGCCGGACTTGCTTGCTGTTAGATGTACGAATCCACTCGAGATGTCTGCAAGAAGGAAGATCTCTTTATTTTCAAACGTCTCAGTCAGAGACGTTTTTTCCTGTCATGACGCTGATTCGATTCTCCAGGTTCCTCAAATATTGTATGACCAGGGAATAATAGATGTAATATTCAAAAAATTTGGAAAGATAGGACTTGTAAATACCTCAACAAACTGGGACAAGTGGAATTCCATAGTCAATTCATTTCTAGATTCTCAGTCAACAGTGAAAATTGCAATGGTTGGAAAATATGTAAAACTTGCTGACAGTTATGTAAGTGTAAATCATGCTTTAAAACACGCAGGTGCTAAGATGGGCAAAAATGTGATTATAGATTGGATAGATTCCGAAGAATTGGATCTTAACTTGAATAGACTTTCCAGTTATAATGGCATAATTGTTCCGGGAGGGTTTGGTGAAAGAGGATCTGAAGGAATCATCAGAACGGCAAATTTTGCCCGAGAGAAAAATATCCCATATCTTGGAATATGTTTTGGTTTTCAGCTTGCTGCAGTGGCATTTGGCAGATATGTCTGTGGACTATCGA
>CAZIHN010000010.1:0-32918 GCA_964538845.1 uncultured Nitrosopumilaceae archaeon
AGGTTCGGTAAAATATTTTGCATTATGATGCATTACATATTGACTCATCAGGACAAGAGATCCAGCAGGCATCACATATCTGTCAAGAAGGTGATCATTTACGGTCTGTCTACTTAGAGTCCATATAGGAGGATAAATGCGCATTGATTCACGAAATATTTTTTCTGCAAACTGTAGTCTTGGTAAATCCTCTGCATTTGGAGAATCATTTCCTACAACGGATTTTATCTCTTGATAAAGCAACTCCTCAATATCTGGATTTTGTGAAAGGAGATATAGTGTCCATGTTAAGGCATTCGATGTTGTTTCATGACCAGCTAAAAATATAGTGGTTATCTCATCGCGCAATTGCTGATCAGTAAATCCAGAATTATTTTCATCTCTAATTTGGAGTAATTTTGACACCAGATCATTATCGGCAGACTTGTTTTTTCGATGTTCTTCAACCATAGTGTATACAATTTTATTCAATGTCTCTAATGCAGCTTGAAACTTTCTATTGATTGGCAAGATAGAAACTTTGTTAATGATCTCTCCATATGGCATTAGCCTCTCCCTCACATAATCTTGACATATGGACACTGCCTTTCTAACCTCTTCTTCTGTGCTTGAGTCAATACTAGACCCTAATGCTGTTTTACAAATAATGGAAAGAGTAATCTTCATCATTTCTTTGTGAATGTCGATAACTTGTAAATCGGACCACTTTTGGATTGCGTTTACACATGTTTCAACCATTGTTTCTGCGTATTTGTTGATCTGTTTTGGATAAAAGTTAGGAAGAATAAGCTTCCTGTGTTGGTGATGATCCTCGCCTTCGCTTGTTACAAGACCATTGCCCAAAAATAATCTTGAGATCTGAAGAGCCCTGGTTTTAATGAAATTATCTGGATGTTGAACTAAAATGTTCTCTATATATTCAGGATTGTTAAGTAAGTATGCATGACGATACTTGCCAAGTCTAAAATGACAAATATCGCCATATTTCTCCCCAAAATCTAACAATGTTTCAATGGGTTTTTGCATGAATCTAAGCAATATCTGGTTAGGGAACTTTTGTGAAGGTCCAGGAGGATATTCCATCGTGATTATTGTATTAGGGGATTCTCAATCCTTATATCTTTAATATGAAATTCCACTGAAAGATGTATTCTAAGAAAAAATTCGCCATACTTGCATTATTAATTTTAATTCCTGCGTTTGTAAACCTAGGAGTTCCTATCTATAATAGGGAGTCTCCAGAATTATTTGGGCTACCATTTTTCTACTGGTTCCAGACATTTTGGTTATTTGGTGCAGCCGGATTCTACTTTGTTTTTTCCAAGATAAAGGAGAATGAGTCATGATTGGTCTAGATGTAATCATCCCTTTTCTCTCATTATTCATAGTGTTTATTGTTCTAGGATTTTACGGAAAGTATTGGCGAAAAGGAAACCTGAACCATATTCACGAGTGGGCTCTTGCTGGAAGGAAGTTGGGAACAACCTTGGTCTTCTTCCTTATAGGTGCAGACTTGTATACTGCCTACAGTTTTGTAGCAATTCCATCAGGAGTTTTCGCACAAGGATCTCTTTACTTTTTTGCTATTCCTTATGTAATGCTGACATTTGCAGTAGCCCTTGTTACTATGCCTAAACTTTGGACGCTGTCACGGGAAAAAGGATACATTACAGCATCAGATTTTGTAAAAGATCGATTCAATAGCAGAATCTTGGCAATGATGATTGCAGTTACCGGAATCGTTGCTGAATTACCGTACATTGCACTTCAGATAATTGGAATGCAATCGGTGCTTACTGTGATGTTATCAGGATATGCAAATTCACAGATGGCTGGAGAAATTTCACTTGTGGTAGCTTTTGTAATATTGGCAGCATTTACCTATACCAGCGGTTTGCGAGGAGCAACTTTAACCGCAGTTTTCAAAGATGTCCTTATCTGGATAACGGTAATTGCAATAATTGTTGTAATTCCAATTAGTCTAGGTGGATTTGGAGCTGCCTTCAAGTCTGTCAAGGAAAATTATGTTACACTACCCCAACCATTTGTTCCTGCTTATGCCACCTTGATTCTTGGCAGTGCGTTAGCACTGTACCTTTATCCACATGCAGTAAATGGCGTCTTGAGTGCACAAAGTGCGCAAAAGCTCAGGACTAGTACTGCAATACTTCCCTTGTATGGTGTGGGGCTTGCGATACTTGCATTAATGGGAATTCTCGTTTATGCAGTTCCAGATGCTATGAATTTCTTGTCAGGTTACCCACAGAGTTCAAGAGGAATACTGGTTGTACCCTCATTGATTTTATTTACAATGCCAGGATGGTTTTCAGGTGTAGCATTACTTGGAATATTTATTGGAGGTTTAGTTCCCGCAGCAATCATGGCGATGGCTCAGGCAAACCTCCTAACAAGAAACATAATTAAAGAGATTAAACCAAATATCTCAGCGAACTCGGAAATTAGAATCACAAAAATTTCATCCACTGTTTTCAAGTTTGTGGCCCTAGGTTTTGTTTTTGCAGTGCCTGCAACTTATTCTATTTCGTTGCAGCTGCTTGGAGGTATACTAATAGCCCAAATTCTCCCTTCAGTATTTTGTGGTTTGTACATTAAGTCGCTCAGACGGTTTCCACTGATATTAGGGTTAATTGTTGGAATCTTGTCTGGAATTGTCATGTTAGAAATAACAAATAGTTTTGGTCAACTAACATCATCACTTTTTAAAACACCATTTGGACCCTTATACATTGCAGTCATAGCACTTTCATTTAATCTTGCAGTTTCATTTGGTGGAAGTTTAATCCTAAACAGATCAGCCAGTAAGATGGAGAAATCTGAATAATTTGGATATATTTTTGATTCTTTAACAGCTATTCGTATTCCATCAATTTCTTTTCTTCAAGCAATGTGTGAAGATTATGAACTGCTCTATACACCTCTGCTTCTTTCTTCGTACCAGTACAAACTAGCTTTCCAGAAGCAAAAATCAATACAACAGAACGAGGGTCAAGCATACGGTGTATTAGACCCGGAAATTGTTCTGGTTCATACATACTTCGTGGTAGACTTCTTGCGGCTCTTTCCAAATGAACCTTACCGCCAAGGCTCACTGAAGCTACTATATTTTGAATGGTAATTTCTGGATCATTTTTTATCTTTATCTTGCCTTTTCTGAGTTTCTGAACTACGGTATTTACTGCATTAATTGCAGCATCTTCAGACTTGGAACCAGTACATACCATTTTACCTGAGCTAAAAATTAGTGTAGCAGTTTTTGGAGACTTTAACCTAAAGACCAAGCCAGGAAATTGTTCTGGATGATACTCGACGTCAGGAAATGCTTTAGTAATTTCAACAAGATCAATTTTTTGATCGACTGAAGCAGAGGCAACCACGTTTACTATATCGACAATAGGTTTTGTTTGCGGCAATTATAGGGGTTAGTACCTAGTACCATATATACCAATTAGATAAATGACACAAAGAGAGAGGTAAAAGATCTTCCATTAAAATCTGCATCTATGTTTCAAAGTGCCATTCAAACATGATGTTCCCTAGAAGATCAGGATTATCCAAGAGAATATCGCTTAGTAAACGGGAAACAGTAATAATTTGAAGAATTAACTTTTCTGAAGCATAAGATAAGCGGTTTTTGTAACATATCCATCAGATGCGCTTATCCCAAGTGTATAGTTACCTGCTGCAATCCCATTATCACTTAAGAATAATTTAACTTCATGTGTGTTTGAAAGATTTATCAAATTAGACGAAAACCGTGTTGTAAGATTTCCGAGTTCTGCAGTGGACATTATTGAGCTAGAGACATTCATTATGACTCGATTAGAATTGTAAGGACTGTCTCCTTTGATTTCTATTTTGATCTCATTTGAAGGATTTTTAGAGTTAAGCTTGATTATTTTTTTATCAATACTTATTTCAAATGGTATTTGGTTATGACCATTTATCATCCCAACCTTATCAGTATTCCATTCAGAAAACCAGAGAATTTTATCATCTCGCGGATCTAGTGCTATGTTAAGAGGATAAGTAAGATAACCATCTTTTGGCAAAGAAGGCACATGGTATTCTGTCAGCGTTTTTTCCATGGGATTAAAAAGAGCAATTTTTGTTCCTTGATGCTCATTGAACCATAAGGCTTCTGAGGCATTATTGGAACGAATCCAAAATGGAAGTGTAGTAACATGAAATGGACTTTGCGATGTAGGATAACGATTTAATTGATTTGTACTCATATTGTATTCAGTAAGAAAGCTTGTTCCATGTTCGGTCAGCCAGATAATATCCTTGTTGATAACCAAATCTGTGGGAGAAGAAAAAAATTGCTCATGATTAAATGGAATATTTTGTGATAAAATGTAATTTATCGAGAATCCAACTCTAGAGATCTTGAATTGTGAAATATACCCACCCTTTTCATTAGCTATCCATATCGAATTATTGACAAAATACAGACCTGCAGGATTTGAATCTTGCCCAGTAAATATTGTATTTATTCTATAATGTGTAGTTCCATTATCTGATTTCACAATTGTACCTAATGTATTCCCACCAAGGGTAGTGAACCAAATTTCTCCATTTCCTCCAAGTTTCATTTGAAATGGTGAACCGCTAGAGGAAGTAAAAACCATAGAGGTATTATTTGTAGGGTCAAATCTCCAAATCGAATTTGTTCCAAATTGAGAGAACCAGATTTTTCCCTCATTATCTTGCATCATTGACCAAACTGTTGTGGAATTGGATTCAATCTGGCCATTCTCTTGCTTCAAGTCATATTTTTTAATTAAATTTGTAAATGGATTTAGAGAAAACAACGTACTAGTTTTTGAAGTAATCCACACAGTTCCTTCTTTATCTACCAATAATGCATTTGGAAATGAGTTTGATGGGATTGAGAATTCTTTAAGATATGGATTTTTATTTACAGTTGAAATATAATCGGATGATTCGCTTTTGAGATCTTGTGTATAATAGAAAAATAATGTAATTACAATTACAGATAACGCAATAACTAGTACAATCCTTTTGGCCAACCTGTCTCGAAATTCATAGGCAACCTTTTTGCTTATTAGTCTCTCGAAGTTATAGTTGATAAACCAATCAGATTGAAAAAATTCCTTCTTGAGATTGCCTTAGTCAACGTAATATAGGAAACTCTCCTAAAAAACCCATGAAGAAAATGTATTACTTCTTTATTATTTATTCGAGTTTCTTTGTAATCTTAGGTATCTATGAATTAGCCAACCCACCATTCAGTAATCAGTCCGCCACAATAGGAAGTTATCAAATTCAACTAAAAACTACACCTTCGGTACCACAGGTAGGAAATGATACCGATATTCATTTTCAAATTCTAGATGAAAATGGAAATGAAATAGACAAATTTAGAATGAGTTTACAAATTTATTATAACGATAAATTAATGAAATCATTTCTTCCAGAGAGTTATTACAGTGGGAGTTGGGATTTTCATTACATATTTCAAGAAACTGGAAATCACGTATTAAGGATTGATCTTTCTGATTTAAAGAATGTAAATAAGTTATCTTATTCATTCAATGTTGCAGTACTCAATTTCTTTGGAACAATGTTTTCTTATCTCATCATTTCAGGAGTTGCAGGTGTAGTTGGCATACTTTTAGCAATAATTATTTCCCAAAAAAGACCTAAAGCAAGAAACAGACAATAAACTAATTTCTTTTTGCTATTCAAATTTCATATTCTTTACAATCATGATTTAATTTATTCATAAAGAGATCTAAAGCTTAACGGATTTTTATTCAATCACAGTCCTGAATCGCGAAGAACGAAACAAGCCAACCCAACCAGAAATGAAAAATATAAGAGACAAAGCAAATAGAATGTAAAGGTCTTGCTTGCCCTGAGCAAGATCAAGGTTAAGAAAGATAAATGTGCCCATGCCAATAAGACCAAACCAAAGTACTAGTTTACCAATTCTTTTCCTATTCAATACATTTAGGTTTGACCGTTACAGAATTAAATTCTATCTCGATAGAATATAGAAGGACTTTGTAACAAGACTGTCAGAAATTTTACCTTCTGACCAGAGACACATATTTAATTTACTATCATTATCTGAAATTGTCGAAGAACCATCGACTTGTAATATTTTGCTATAAATCAAGTATTGTATGGATGTTCGTAATTGGTTGTCGTCAATATTTCCTGAGCAGGAAAATCCCACTAGTTTCTTAATCCAATAAGGAATTGGTTTAGTTTCCATAATCACATTTATTGTAAAAGTCTTTACTATTGAATTTCCTTGCTGATCTTTTGCAGAACAAGTTACTGTTGTCGATCCTAATATGAATAGAGACCCAGATTGTGGGTAGCAGTTGGGGGACTGGAGACCTACCAAAATTGTCGAATTTGTATAATTCACATAAGATCCAATCGATTGGCTTGTCCGGACTACAATTGTAGGTGGAATCAATTGTGTTGGGCTTGGAGTGACAATTCCAGAAGAGCCAACATTTACAAATACACTTGATGGATTGGAGGGATCTAAGAATCTAAATTCCAAAGATGAACCTATCTCAACTGGAAATCCATCTACAGCTCGTGGAATTTGAAACGACGCCTCAAAATTTCCTGTATCAGGTCCTGTTTCTCTCAACGAACCTGTGTTAACATGAAATGCAGGGTCTGCCAGTGTAGTTGCAAGTCCTCCCATCCTAAATTCTATCATGTTAAGTGGAATATCATCTGGATGATAGGAATCCAAATTAAAATTTGGGGCATAAATCTGCAAAGTAAAATAACGACCAATTCTAACGCCTTGTGCAGAGCTAGATATTGGATTTGAAGGCACGCTTGTAAGTACGCGAGATTGGGTGATTGTTTGAGGATTTCCAGAGTAGTCAGCCTGTTGATGATAGGTCATAAGAACAACATCTCCGTCCTTCAAAGGTTTACCATTAACAGAATCAGGCAGAGTCAATTGGATTTGGAAAGTACTGGTGTCTATTCCTGTTTCCACCATAAAATCAGGACCTGAGACGGGAATTCCATTTATAGTAAAATCAACCAATCCTTGAGTGGGAATATTCATTACGGCTCGGTGCTCTGTATTTATGTTGTCATCAGTTATATAGAAAGTCAAGATGGTGCCTGGTACGGCAGGTTCACCTTGGCACATTGAAAAAGGTATCAAAAGAATAAGAGCTAAGAGTTTCTTCACAGGATTAGGTAAATTATCTTAGGTATAATTCTGACGGATAATAGTCACTAATCGACAGTTGGCAATCATAATAAAATTTTCATAAGGTTTCGATAAAACTCACTCTTTATTTATTATCTATTTCTTGTTTTAGCGTGGGATACAATGAAATCTTGGATTTAATCGGTAATTTCAGATTTGTAATTAATTTCGTTACCATTTGCCTATTCATGTTTTTTTCTACAAGTAATATATATGCACAACAAGAGGGTGTAGGGATTTCTGAGGATGTGAAGGTACAAGTAATTCATCCATCTAATCAAACTGGAATGAATAATATCAGTAAGATCCCAGAATTTCCCACATCTATAACTGTAATGACATTAGCTATAATCACTACAATTTCCTTTTTTTCAATAAATAGAAAATATGGAAGAATTAATTATTAATTTTGTGTAGCATGGGAAAAGTTGTCATTACATTCTAGAGATAATTGTGGAACTGATCAAATGTTCTTGAGTTACACATTATTTTTTTGATTTGAGAAGTTTTGGTTTTGGTTTTGAATTTTGTTTTAAAAGTTCCAAGGTAATAGATTTGTTGTTTAGTGCAATGTCAAATTTTTTATCGATTGACAAAGCTGCGTTAAAACATTTTATTGCATTTTTTAGAAGACCAAGCTCTCCTAATGATAGACCCTTGTATGCTAAAGCTGTCGCAAATTTTGGTTGGATCTTGAGAGCTTTATCATAACAGTCTATTGCGTCATGATATCTACCAAGAGTATGAAGTGACGACCCTTTGTTTAATAAGGCGTCTATATTGTTTTTTTCAATATCCAAAGCTGAATTATAACATTTTATTGCTTTGCTGTTTTGTCTCAAATTCTGCAAGGTGACACCCTTATTTATTAAAGCAATAACATTCTTTGGGTCCTTGAATAAAACTAAATCATAATATTCTAAGGCTAGAGTGTATTCGCCCTCTTCACTTAATTCATATGCTTCATGTAGGAGCGAAGAATCCACCATCTTCTAAGATTAGAAAACTTGAAGATATTATTCTTTTACACGATCTTTTATTATAAATCTAGTAAGGACTCTTTTCATCACAAAACATAACAATATCCTAAGCAACAAATTTGCCTAATTATTGTATAGGTAAATTGTTATAAATTCACAACAATCTTTAACCTCGTTTTCTTGCAAAATTTAATGCGTACAATTGTATTTGACTTTGACGGAACTATAGCAGATACCCTCTCTGTGGTCATAAAGATCGCTAACAAGTTTGCTGACCATTATGGATATCACAGAATACCGCTTAGTGATTTGCCTAAACTAAGAGAAAAAAAGCCAAGTGAGGTACTTAGACATTTGGGAATATCAATATTCAAACTTCCTATAGTGGTAAGAAAAATACGATTTGAGATGAATAAGGAAATTTCACATTTGAAGACTGCTGTGGATCTTAGGGAAACCCTAGTCAAGTTGAAAGATAATGGCTGCATATTAGGGATCTTGACTACAAATTCGAGAGAGAATGTCATTGAATTTTTAAAAAATAATAATTTGGAATTGTTTGATTTCACATATTCTGGCAGAGCAGTATTTGGAAAAAGTCGATTACTGAAGAAAATGATTAAAGCAAAGACGATTCCTCATGATGACCCTATTTATGTAGGAGATGAAATTCGAGATGTTGAGGCTGCAAAGAAGGCAGGAATTAAGGTAATAGGGGTAACTTGGGGATACAATACCAAAAATGCCTTGATTAAAGCCCATCCGAATCATGTCGTAGAAGAACCCAAGCAACTCCTTGAAACTATACTAAGCTTGAGACAAGATCCAGATTAACCTCATTCGATAAAAATATCAAAAATTTTTATCGAAATATTCCTGATTTAAAATTTTTGATAATAAGAAATCTTTTAGGTACTTTGAAATAACATATTATGTATTTATCAATAATGAATCCAGACGTTACAGGTGAAGAAATCAAGAAATTAACTCCTGAATTGGGCTTTAATCTATGCGGAATAGATTATTTTGAATCCTTAGGTAATAGGCTCTATCTTATAGAACATTATGAAAAATATCAGGATGCACTTGAATCTAGAAAGAAGAAAGATAATCCAAATGAATACATGATACTTTATAGCGGAGCACCTGAATAGGGTTTTTATCATTTCCAGTTTACTATAAACGATTTAATAATTCCAGATAATTTGAAATCTTGTGCCTTTAGATAGAGAATTTAGGAAATATTTGGAAGACACTATTGCTATTATAATAACGGGAATTCCAATTTTGAAGGTAGAATATCCCAAATTCAAAAATGACTGGCAATTTGAAAGTGAATTTGATTTTTTGTATGGTTGTATAGTTGGTCAAATGCTAGGAACTGGACTTACAGCATTCAAAATGATGTACAATAGAGAGGCAAAACCCGAAGAGATATTGATGATTGGTGAATTGATAGAATCATATTTTCCTTTAATTCGAGATGAAATAAAGGGGAGTAGTATTTGATAATTAAAAAATTGTAAAGAGAATTATTGATCCTTAATTTGTTTTGGATTTCTCATATTCTTGTTGGAATATTCTTACTGCTTCAAGATGTGAACAATTTGCCCTTAAGCCTTTACCATGATGAAATTTGTAAAAGTTCTTGAATCCCTCACATTCGCAACTATCGGTGGACACAATATATGATTTTGATGAATCAGTTAAGGATTTTACCTGATACAAGCTTTCATCGATCTTTATTACACCATCCTTTGCTAGTGCTTTTGCTTTTTTGATAGTATTGGCACTCATAACTATTCAATAGTAGAAGCTGTTAAAAATTCTTAAGATCATGTATTAATCTGGACACCCTCTAATCAATCACTACTTATCATCGATTGAACCACCTTGTCCTTCAATTGCCATGAATGTGGCTGTGCTAGTGATTGCTGGAATGTCTCTCATATTTGTAATTATTGCATGAAGATCTACTTCGTTATTTGCTGAAATTTTTACAAAAATATCATATCTGCCCATAATTCCATTTACTTCAACAACATTTTGTAAATTCTTAATTAATGATATCGTTTCTTTTTCCTCTCCAGGAGCACAAGTAGCAAAGATGTATGCAATCACAACTAATATAGAAAAAGATCGCATAAAAAGAACTCTAGATCCGATGTTTAACGTTATTAACAACTGGAAAATAATTACATAGCATGTCTATTGATCCCGAAGAGGAAGAATCAGAAGTAATAAAGCAAATGTTTGAGGAGATCATGAAAATGATTCGCGAAAAAAGAATCAAGTTAGAATCAATAGTTCAAAGGATGGTGGAAAATGAATTGATATCTCAAGAATCTTTTGAGAGGGTCTCTAAATTATTTATAGAATATGGTAAAAAGAGAAAATGGGTTTAATTCTATAATTAGTTTTTTAGGTTTCTGGCCAATTAGCACCACAAGAATAGCAAATGCTTCGAATCCCATTGTAACGTTCGTCGTAATAAACACCGCAGTTTAAGGAGTCACAGCCCGCACAACTCACAAGATTTTCAGGATCAAAAATTATTGTTTGAGATGGATGTTTGTGGTTTAAAAGTACCATTATCGGATGTGCCTTGCTTTTATAAACTGTAAATTTTCTCCCATTCACAATTACTGAATTATATGGTTGAATTAAATCATATTTTTGTAAATTCTTCAGCTTCTTGTAAGATAATGTGAGCGAAATTTTACATTCTTTGCTAATATCAAGGGCTGACTTGGGTGAGTCTATTAAAGATTCTAGAATTTTTCTAGAATATTTATCACCAAGAATTTTGAAAATAGCGTCAGCCGTAGGTTCGTCCTCAATTGTTCTTCCTCTAAGTATTAATCTCATACTCAACCTGAATCACCTGCGATTAGTCTCGCATTACTAATTATATCAACTCTAAGATAAAAAGAATCTGTTAAAGGTAACACGCTAACAACAACAAAATTTCAGCAAATCAATGGTGAAAGATTTTGTTCTGGCTTTGCATGCACTACTTTATTACTATGAATACAAGTGAATTTTATTTACGATCGAGAATAACAACATTTGGGATAAATCTTTGCGTGAATACTCAAACATCATCAATAGAAGGATTTTTCCTCATGCGTGTGACTGAATCATTGTAACGTAAGTCAATTAATTCCGATATGATGTATTGATAGCATGACCACAATAATTGGAATAAAAACAAAAAATGGAGTTGTTCTTGGTTCTGACAAAAGAGCAAGCAAGGGATTCTTTATAGGATCCAAAATAGTTCAAAAAATAGCAAAGATAGATGACACCTTAGCCGTTGCAATAGCAGGACAACTTTCGGATGCAGAATACATAATTAAATTGGCAAAGGCTGAACGTCGACTCATGGAATTAAAACGAGGATTTTCTTTGAGTGTAAGAGAGTCTACAAGATTAATCGCAAATATAGCCTATTCTGGTTTGAGGAACTATCAACCTTACTATGTTGAATTGTTAGTTGCCGGGGTCGATAAGTATGGTCCTCATGTTTATGCGGCGGATATGAGTGGAGCAATAACAGAAGAAGATTTTGCATCTTCTGGTTCTGGATCGCCTATTGCATATGGAGTTCTTGAAAGCTTGTACAATAGTGAGATAACAAATGAAGTGGCTGGAGAAATTGCTTCCAAGGCAATAGCGGCAGCGATGGAAAGAGACCCTGGATCTGGAAATGGAATAGATATTTTGACAATACCAAATTTAAAGCGGGAGGCAGTTGCATAAATGTCAGAATCTAGTTCAAACATTGGAACGCGATTCCCCTTCTATGGTCCACAGGGAAGACTGGTGCTTGTAGACAGTGCTCTTGAGGCAGTTAATCGAGGTTCAACAACTGTCGGAATCAAGACTTCAAAGTATGCAATAATTTCAAGCCAAATAAAACCCACACATCCCTTGATAGAACCATCTGAAAAAATATTCTCTATTGATTTTCATATAGGGGCCACAGACTTTGGTTACATAGGAGATATTTTGCAATTAATTGATACTCTTCGTCTTGAATCTCAGAAACACAGATTGACGTATGAAACTCCGATAGACGTCGACTCGTTGGCAAAACATCTCAGTTCCTTCTTACACAACTATACGACATATGCTGTAAGACCACAGGCTGCCTCAATAATAATAGCTGGAGAAGATCAGACCGGAGTCCAATTATATCAGGTGGATCCAAGTGGTACTTTCTTCAGAGGTTCTGGATTTGCCATCGGACAATCATCTAACATAGCGCTAGAGGTACTCACGAAAGAATACACCCCAACTATGAGTTTGGAAGAGGCAATTCAACTAGGTAAGAAATCGATCGAAATGGCTTTGGGTGAAAAACCCATAGTTGAAACTGGAATAGTAGAACCGGGAAAAGAATTCCGCAAGCTTAGCAATGGAAGTGCATAAAGGTCAAAGCCTACAGTTTATTGGTTCCTGAACTTCAGTTACTTATATGGTTCCAATGAACTGAATCGAACTTTTTCAGCTGGTTCTCCTTCTTGTTCTTTAAGGAGTTTGGTTATTTGTTCCAATATTCTATATGCATTTATTGTTGCATCAGATTTATCTTTAATATCAGTTGCATCACTTTCCACAAAAGCAAATCTTGACAATATCTTAAGATTGACCTGATACCTATCTTCACTTGCCCATTGTAATACATAACCGCCGCTATCTTGGAAAAGTCCTATCCAGCGTAGACTTCCGAACCATTTGCCAAGTAATCTATTCACTACCTCTTCGACGGCAATGTTAGAGGGTATGTATAATTGAATTATCTGTTCGAATTTACCATATTGTCGGGAAACCTTTTTTGATAAATTTTCAAGATCACCTCTGGATTTTTTTACTAACATTGATGTTAGATTTTTCGTTAATCTATATCCAGAATTTGTTCTTTGTATTAAACCACTAGTTTCTAGTCTATGCAATGATCTTGCCAAGCTTTGCTGATGAATTCCTAGTTTTCTAACCAGACCATTGAATGTGTATCTTTTTTCAGTATTATCATTATCATGATTTAGCAATGAAAGTACTTTCTTGTCATTTGTTTGTAAATCATCAAGTGATATAAAGGAGGAATCATCAAATATGATTTGGACAATTTTATTATCTATCCTAACTTCCTTCTCATCCATTATCTCTCCTTTTTGTGGCGAATTTTTGTTTTCCATGACTATACATCAAAATACAACTTTTGATTATTTAAGGCTAAAGTATTATCCTCCAGACATTTGATTGTCCTCTTTTGCTATTAAGAGATTGAGATTACTATAACTTAGTCACACAACGATTATTTAATTTTCTTAAGGAAGCCCCTTGGTTTATCCAAGATTATAATGGAGATACATTTTCATTTCTCTTTATAGATGGTTAACTTGGTTACGAGACTTTGAATAAATCTAGTTTGATGGTTCTGCTACTAATTGGTAGTTCTTTTATTATTCCTGCATATGGTGATGGACTTGCAAGTGAAACACTGCCCCCAACAATAATCGGTAACAAAAATGTAACATTATCAATAGGTTCAGCACCCTTTCTGATTGATAATTTTCATACTGGAACGCAGATTAATTTCTTTTTGCTAGATGAAGACAAACAACAGCCAATTCCGCAAGTTACACTTTCGATTTCAGCGTTTAGTAATAATTTACCCTTATTTGGACATATCTTTAGGAGTGATAATGGAAATTTCCTAATCAATTTTATCCCTGAATCCTCTGGGAATGTCACAATTGATGAGACTGGAGGAATTTTTTCAGGATTGATTGGTCAGCACTCTGGAAATTATGATGTAAAAGGTCCTGCATTCAATTCTGGCGGACTATACAAATTCAAGATTGGGATACTAACTATGGGCTCCTATAACAATCAAGTTAGTAAAACGTATAATGCTGCCATATCAATTCCCGAAACCAACCAGTATCAAGTTTACGATAATGAATACGGCAACCAAAATGTAACAGTAATTGCCTATTATGACAAAATAAGTAATTTCTCATATGATAAGGATAAGAGAACTATGAGCTTTGTGATGCCATTTGATTGGTCGGCTGATAATTTGAAGAATGTTTCTGTGGTACACCAAGAAATAAAGATTCCAAAATCTTTTGGGGATTTAATAGTTACAAAATATGATGCCTACGTAAACGGTGTCAAACTTTCTGACAAAGCGATAAGTATAGACGATTATTCTTCAGATGACCGTATTATTCATATCATTTTATACAAACAGGAATTGTCTCAAGTTGCATTAAAGCAACACCAATCAAATTCTGAAATGTATTACTCTTTGGCTCCAAGCAATGAGACTAATTTTCCCATTACACAATACACAGCCAATGCGCAATACAAGATTAATCTGAGCTGGAATCCCCCAAAAATTTTACCTGGTGCCACAACAAAGTTCAGTTTTCAAGTTCTCGATCCTTATCTGGAAAACAAAACAGTTGGCGAGATAGGTTATGATTTTTCTGTGATTGAGGGAAAAAATGGATTGATGTTTCATCAAAGTGGAAAAACTAACAGCGAAAGTATGAATGAAATTAATGTTAATTTCCCGTCAAATTATACTGGTCCTGTTACTATTGCCTTTGAGAATCTAAACGATAATAGCTTTGCAAGATCAGAGTTTTCAGGAGTCGTAACATCTCCTTCTTCAGTTCCAGAGTTTTCTCATTATTCTCTGTCACTGTTCTTGATAACAATAATTTCATTTCTTATAACAAGATCTACCTTGTTCAAAAAAAACAAATATAATATTTAGAATGAATATTATTTCATTAACCTTTCATTCCATATCCTACTAATACGGAATAACAGCCTAAGCCACAATCTTCACAAATTGGCTTCATTGATTTCTGCTCAGCACTTCCTATACAGCAAGGTCTTTTTTCTCTTCCGAGGTGATCTACGGAAACAATTGCCCAAGTAGGACAATCAACTGGTGTAGTTCCCTTCCCTCCCCAATTCTTTTTCATTAATTCCAACTGACTATTTGGATTAATTATGTAATCGTCTTCATACTTGTCCTTCATGTCTATAATATCATCAACTACCTTATTTCTTTCAGGACCGAATGGAAGCCACAGAGGATCATTTTTCATGAATGGCGTGTGAAATTGAAATCCAATTTTATTCGAATTGTCATGCCATTCTTCAACTACATCCTTTATTGATTTGTAGTTCTGCGAATTTATAGTCATTGTAATCCATATGTCTTTCCAGGCATTTTCTCCATTGTTTTTAACATAATTTATGACATTCGTCCTAGTTTTATCCCAAGCTCCTTGACCTCTTATCTTGTCATGAATTTCTTTTGTGCCATCAATTGAAATCCAATAAAAGTAAAGATCCTCATATTTTTTTAATGGAATAGTACCATTTGAAACAATACAAATCCGTTTCGGAAACTGTTTGACGAATAATTCGATAACATCTGGTCTAAGTGTTGGCTCTCCACCAACAAGTGTAATAATAAAAACGTGATTTTTCTTAAATTTTTGATCTATTACTTTTTGCCATTGTTCAACTGTGAGCTCTTCATTCTCTTTCCTATTGAGCCACCAATAACAATGCTCACAGTGCAAGTTACAGACATTGATAATATCTGCTGAACCGTAGACAGGGCTTCGTTTATTAAATAATTTGTAAGCTGCAAATTTGGAAAAAATATGAATATAGCAAGGCGTCTCTTGAATTATCTGCTTAAAACCTCTTCCCATTATTTCCATAATACCATCTAACTAATCATTTACTGCTTAAAAAGACCTCCCATCTCTTTAGATGATTTGATGACAAATTTGAAAATCTCATCGTGATGTTTAATTTTTGTGTATTTGATTAATAGTTAGATTTTAGGTAATACCAGAAATTATGTTCTTAGTTTTCGATACAAACGAATTCCAAAAAATACAGAACCGAATGCCACAGCACCTCCTAGAACTGCTATTGTGATAAGAGTAGGCTCACCAGATAAAAATGAAGGTTCTTGTGGGATCATAGCTGGAGCGTTTGTTATAGCTGATTGTGGTGTTGCAGCATGAAGAGATTCTGTTGCCTGAGGAACGGTCTTGGCAGCCATATCAGTCGAGACATTTTGATTTACCGTCTGATTTTTTTCTATAAGGTATATTACAGAACCTCCAACTAGAAATGCCCCAATACTTGCCAGATAATGTCGAAGTCTTAAGAGAACAGCTTCCTTTTTTGATTTAGAAATATTGTTCTCCGATGATTTTTCTGGCGGTATAATTACAAGCGCTGTCTTGACTGGGCCATAATATTTCATCTGTTTATTCTTTGAACTAAGCTCAACTTTTTCAACTTTGATAAGTCCTACACCTAAGAGCCGATTAATATGCCAATTAACTAATGGTAAAGAAATGTTTAGAGATTTTGCAAGATCGTTAGTACTTGCAATTCCCTGAGATATCTTTCCAAATATAGCTCTACCAGTATCATTTGCAAGCTCCTCACCAATGATCTTTATTCTTTCATCTTCTGTACTAATTACTTCAATACGTTCTTCTGCTTTAACTAAGAAATCAGATTCATCGTTCTTGTCGGACATCATTTAGATTATCACTCTTTGGAATATATAACTCAACAATATTCTTGACGAATCAATCCATAGCAATTTTTATAATATGAGTATGATCATGAAACAAATTCCTTTGCAAAATATGACATAGTCAGATCATCAAAAATGCAGAATTCGATTATTTTCAATGACGATTTTGGATTTTCTCTAAGGAATTTTTTTGTTTCTGTTATCAATATCTTAGCGCATCTATCTTTGGGAAATCCGAAAATGCCAGAACTGATTGCTGGCATAGATAAACTCTCAAATTACGCTTCTGATGCAAGAAAAAGTGAATTTCTTACTGCATCTTTCAGCTTTTTGTCCTCATCACCTTCCCCATCATCGGCCCAACTGCGTGAATTACTGCTTTACATGAAAGTCTGCCAGAAGATGTAATCACTGCAGAACCAACCCCCACAAAACCAATACTATCACTTTCTTCTTGTATTATGCTTCCTCCTTTCTTGACAATTGCTCCAGCAACTCCTCCACCGTGTTGTAGATAGCTATTCGCAGCATTAATTATTACATCTACTTTTCGCTCAGTAATGTCACCTTTAACCAATCTAATCTTTTTGTCATTTTTTAGTTGCAATTCGTGTACTATCATTTTACAATCTCGTTAATTGATACTCATAGAAAGTGTAAAAGGGTTAAACAACCAAGCTGCATGGTAAAAAATGATAGAAATTGTTTGGTATATCTGGGGTTGTATTCCTGAGCTTTCACGAGGATGTATAGATATGACTAATGCTTCCTCTACATATCTAGGAATAATCGGGGGCGCAATAATTGGTGCTATAATTAGCTGGTGGATCTATGTCAGACAGAAAAAAACTGCCGACATGCAAGAACATGTACTTATTCGTATAAAGGATTTAGAAGAAAACCACGATGAGATACTGAAAAAACTTGAAACATTTGAGGAAATACATGCTAATTCCTCGGACATAATTCAGGATCTCAATAAGAAAATAGATTCAATTCTCAAAAAATCAGAATCTGAATCAAAATGAAATAATTAGCGTACTCATTTCTTATTCAGGTGTTGATTTCATCTGGCTAGGTCAGAAATTATTTTTCTATAGAAATCTCTTCACTTACATTTTCAAAGAATCAATGCGAGAAAATATTGGCCGCATATATTTTTTTGAAGATATAACCGCACAAGCAACACCGACACCAAGGAGTATTCCTCCGATTACATCTAAAGGGTAATGGTTCCCCACATAAATTCTAGAAAATGATACCATTATTGCCTCTATTGCAAGAATTATTGAAACTATAATTTGCTTTCCTTTGTGGAAACATAATAATAGTATTGAAGCACCTGCAGATACTATTGTTGCATGCCCAGAAGGATATGATGGGTCTGTTTCATTTTTTATCAGCAAATTATTATTGTTCACTGGAACTGGTCTTGGTCTATCCATTTCTAATTTAAGAAGAGTTCCAAGTGGTATCAAAATCAAAAATGTGATTGCAAGTAAAATTGCAACTTTGCGACCCTCTTTTTTACCTATCACAAATAGAAGTATAGTTACAGAAATCCATACTACTTCTCTACCATAATTTGTAAAGTCTATCATAATTTGATTGATAATCTTACTATGAGGATTGTTCAACATCAGGAATGAAGAATAATCCCACCTTGTAATTCCCGTATTGTGGCTAAGAATTAGAAAGGAAAGAAGCACAAATGAGGCGAGTAATATGACTGAAGCTAATTCATATCTCATATTAATAAGGAAAATCTTTCACATTATAAAATAGATGATATTGTTAATTACAGACTATTTTAAGCAATTTTTTACCTTTATATTTTTACAAATAATTTTAATAAAATCGTAGCGATATAATCGACCTAGCTTAAAAATACAAATAATAGCTGATGAAACTCTATCTGCTTGTACAACTATTGACAAATATGAAAACCAAATTAGAAAAACCGAGCATATGGGCGGCTGAAGTTCGTGCTCCCTTTAAAAAGGTAATAGCATTCGATGTCCTGTTTTTGGGACTAGGAGCATTAATTGGTGCAGGAATTATTACGGCAATCTTGTTCCAATAAATCCTTTTTTTATTCCAGAATTTAGAATGTGTCTGTTATTCTTAATTAATAATTTTCCTGTTTTGTATTAGTCATTTTCATAGATTTTTCAGATTCTAAAGTTATGGTGCAAATTCGCTTCCTACCCCCAATGCAGCTTCCCCTGGTTCAGCAAGCCAAATTCTTCCTTTTGAATCTGACACCAACCATTGTGTTAGAGGATTACTATTAGGAATTATTACTTGTCTACTTGAACCCGAGCTAGGATCAAATATTGTGACTTTGTTTCGGGTGTGTTCTGCCACCCAGAGATTTCCCTGACCATCAAACGCCATTCCAAATGGTAATGCCAGATGATCATTCCCAAGAACATATCTTGTAAATTTCTGATTTTTTGTGTCAAACGCAAAAATCGCATCTTCCCCATGTTCTGAAATATATACAATACTACCATCAGGGCTTGGCTTTACGTCTGTGGGAATTTTCAAATTGACTTCGGAAGGAGAATACTCAATTATTTTGTTTGTTGAAGGTTCGATATGAGCAATCTTTCCTATAGCTTCCGCCACCCATATTGCACCAGTTCTATCTATCGACATCCCAAGAGGAGAGGAATGAGGGGTAGGTGTTTTGATTTTTGAGAAATTCTTGTTATTGACATCATACTTTAGGAGATAATCCGAACTACTAACGGATATCCAAATGTTGCCATTAGGGTCAAGGATCAAACTGGAGAGAGTTTCATTTACGGGAATGTGTAGAAGAATATTTTCTGAGGTAACTGGGTTATATCGTCCTAGCAATTTTGAAACTGGATCGAGGTACCAAATGTTTCCATCAGGATCCAATCCAGCAGATGTAATCAATCTAATATTGATTTTATATTCTACGAATTCTTTTGAGTCAATATTAAATTTCCATAATCTACTACTGTTGATTTTAGAATCTCCCACCCATATGGCGTTCCTAGAATTGTCATAGATTGGAAATAGTGGTGAGCTAGTAATATCTGGCATCTTGTATTCAATTATTGATACAGTTCTATCCGGAGTATTTTCTGATTTCCCTTGAAAAAAATGATTCATATAAAAAAAGGTGAAAATAGCTAGAACACCAATTGCTACTAGAGTCACTACAACTACAATCTTTGATTCATTCAATAACAAGTTAACTGTGAACTAATTATTTTTAGTTCTCTATTAACTACATATACAGGAATTTACTCTACTCGATGGTGTACAACAAGCTGATCATAGAAGCGGACTGATTTTATATTTACAAATTCTAACATACCGTACCTTGATAACTCTCGTCCAAAACCGCTCTGTTTTACTCCTCCAAATGGAATTCTGGGATCAGATATTACAACATTATTTACCGTTACAATTCCTGATTCAACCAATTTTGATAGTTTTTCTGCTTTTTCTAGATTCTGTGTCCAGATACTTGCTCCTAGGCCAAACTTTGATTGATTGGCCAGTCGAATTGCTTCCAAGTCATCCTCTACTACCGTGACAGGCGCTACAGGACCAAACGTTTCCTCTTGCGCTACCTTCATTTTTGAAGTGATTTTCTCTATCACGGTAGGTGCATAGAAATAGCCTTTACTTTTCAACCTCTTAGCACCTGTTAGGATTTTAGCCCCATTATCAACAGCATCCTTAACCAATTCTTCAATTCTCGATATCCCAGAGGCATTAACAAGAGGACCCATATCAGTTTCCTCAGACATTGGATCTCCAACATTAATTTTTTCCACCTTTTGAACAAATTTTTCAATAAATTCCTTTGCAAGATTCTTCACAACGAAGAATCGTTTCGATGCAATACAGCTCTGACCACAATTGATGAATCTACCTTTTACTGCGCCAGTGGAGGCTTTTTCAATATCTGCATCTGCACAGACTATGAAGGGATCACTTCCCCCCAATTCAAGGACACATTTTTTAATTTGAGATGTTGCTCTTTGTGCAACCTTGGCTCCCACAATATTACTTCCAGTAAAAGTTACTGCGTTGATATCATCATCAATTAGTTTTTCTGCAAGGACAGAATCACCTACAATGGTTTGAAAAATTCCTTCTGGAAAACCTGCTTTCCTGAAAATATTTTCTATTTCTATTCCACACTGCATAGTAGAGCTTGCAGGTTTGAGAACTATCGTATTTCCTGCCATAAGTGATGGTGCGGCAAATCGTAATGCCTGCCAATATGGAAAATTCCATGGCATTATGCTACCTATTATTCCGATTGGCTCAAATGAAATAAAGCTCTTTCTGGCATCCGTATTAATTATCTCGGGATTAAGAAAAACGTCTCCATTGTCACCATAAAATTCCATTACCCATGCGCATTTTTCGACTTCTGCTAATGATTCCTTAATTGGCTTTCCCATTTCCGTGGTCGCCACTTTCGCAAGATCTTGTTTGTTCTTTCGAAGCTGCTCAGAAAGAAGATGTAAAAAGTTGGATCTATTCTTGATATCTGTCTTCCATTTAGAGAAACCTTCTCTTGATTTCTTTATTTTATTTTTGAGTTCTGTCTCGGTAATATTTTCATATTCCTTCAAAACCTCTTCATTGACTGGATTAATGGTCTTAATCGTCATCTAAGATTAATTTAGGCCAGTACAGTTATATACCTTTAGTAGGATATCATATCCAATGACAGGTAATTACGACCAAGAAGAGTCAAGTGCGATGTTTAGGGAATGGATTCAAAGAAGCGGGAAAGCCCAATTGGATTTCATGAGAACTTTTGGGGAGATGATGAACCGCACTAATCAATCCAATCCTCTTGAGACATTAAAAGAAATTGTAGAAAAAAATACAAATATGCAAACTAATTTTTTGCAAAATGTTGCAGAAGCAGGATCAAAATCTATGTATAATTGGTTGAATCTTTCTCAGAATTTACCACAGTTTTCAACATGGGGAGCGTTCAAGACATCGGTTGGAAGTAACGGTCGTATTTCTATACCTGAGGCAGAAAGAGATGCACTTGGAATCAAAGAAGATGATCTCGTACAAGTGATTGTCGTACCAATTCACAGAAATATTCAAAAACAGGAGGTGAAAAAATGAGTAAGACAGAAACCAAAGAAATCTTTGCAGTGTGCAGACAAAATATAAATCGGTACTTTGAGGAGACTGAGAAAAACGTAACGCAGTACATGCAAGCAGCATCTAACCTTCAGCAAGAATTTGTTACAGCATACAAGAATGCAGTGGAATCGATAATTAAATTCCAACAAGAGAATGCAGTAAAGAGCGGCCTTAATTCAAACCTTCCACAATCCTACCTTAAAGCGATCAATGATGCTACAGAAGAAATAGTAAAAACTGCGGCCATACAGAACAATGCAGCATTAACAGCTATGGAAGCGGCAAGACAAAACATTAAGACATTCAATGATAACGCAAAATCATTCTCCGAAATGAATACAAACATACTGCAATCATGGTTCTCAACGTGGACTCCCACGAAGAACTAAAACCACTTTTTTATTTTTCAGATCTTTCTGCTAGCCACTGGCCAAGTTCTGGCAAAACTTTTTTCTGTGAGAACGAACTTGCGATCATACCCACATGTCCTGTTGCGTAGATCCTTAATGTCTTATCCTCGCTAGATACTGCGTAGTGAATTGGCATGCTGCACTCTGGTGACACTAGATGATCACCTACAGCGACCTGAGTTATAATAGGCATAGAGATATTCTTTAAAGATACTTGCTTTCCCCCAACGTACATTTTATTATTAACAAGGAGGTTTTCCTGATAAACATCTTTTATCCACTGTCTAAATAAATCACCTGGAATAGGCGGAGTGTCGGTTAGCCATTTTTCTACACGAATAAAGTTCTCGACATACTCCTTATTATGGATGTTTTTGAAAAAATTGAGATATTTTTCAAAGCCCTGTTCAAATGGTTTGAGTATTGAAAAGACATAATACATAAACTCTGGTGGCATGTTGCCAATTGTCTCTACTAACTTGTCTACATCGATATGTTTTGCAAGATTTGCTATAACCGTACTATCCCTTCTTCCATCAATTACAGGGGCAGTAAGAGTCAGATTTTTAATCTTTGACGGTTCAAGTGCAGCATAAACAATTAAAAGTGTTCCGCCTGTGCAATAACCCTTTAACGATAAGTTATCAGATGATGATTCTTTCATTGCAAAATCAATACAATTATCCATATAACCATTAACATAATCGTCAAATCCTTGATGTTTGTCAATTTGAGTAGGTGTTCCCCAATCAATTAGATAAATGTCAACGCCTTGGTTCAACAAATTTCTTATCCAACTCTTTTTTGGATGGATATCAAGAATGTGAAACCGATTAATCAAGGCATATGCAATAACAAGGGGTGTCTTGAGTTGTTTCTCAACCAAAGGACTAAAATGAAGTAATCTGACTTTTCCTTCTGAATATACTACCTCATAAGGAGTCATTTCAAGATTAATCTCCTCTAGTGATTCTGCAAGTTTTGGAGCCTCCATTATATTCTTGTTTATTTGCAGAAATTCCGCCAATAACTTGGGATCGATTTTAATCTCATTAGTCATTTCCTTGACCTCCCTTGTTTAGTATTTTTTCCACTTTGCCAATTCTTCTTCGCAAATTGTGTAACTCTTGGTATACTTCATCCATTTCCTTTTTTGTAGGCATATTTGCAGCTTCGAGGAGTGTGGATGTCATATTATTCCAATGCTTAGCAACTTCAAGTTCACTTGTCACCATCTTTCCAAAATTTTCAGCAAAATCTGGAGAGTCAAAAAGTCTTGTAAAATAATTCTCAAAGATATCAATCCAAATACGCTTGGATGCCTCAAGATGTTCGGTATCGTTTGGAAGTTCTGGTACCTTCTTATTGTACTCTTTTTGAGCTTCATTCCAAGTGTCTGCAAGTTGTTTATAATAAGAGGTAAGTCGTGAGTTGAACTCTATCATATCTTCATTCATCTCAATTGTCTCGGTACTCAACTTTCGAGTATTAACAGCTAATTTTCTTGAGGGTCCTGTAGCAGTAAGAGACTGTGGCCTACTAGAAATAAGGTATAATAAATCAGTCCAGAATAATGAAGTGTGTTTAAAATCACCTAATGATTTTTTCAGATCTTTTGATACGGCCATGTTATAGCTAGAGTTATGACGTATCCAGCACATATAGAGATTACTGGCAATATTATGAGTTGAAACATTAAATTGTTAAACTAAAGTCAAGAAGATTTGAGATATTAAGATGTGAAACAATATGCAAAAATAATGTATTTCACACAATAATAAATTATATGAGAAACTCATAAAAATTCATTTTAGTGCCTAATCTAAGGTTATATCCTGTGTACAACCTCTTTTCTACTGTAATCTGAATTCGTATATCTATTTTTGTAAGAATGTTCTGTTGATTTAGTCATATCTAGTTTCGACAAATACTTATGTCATCTGTAAAACCCACAAATACATATGGAAGAAAAATATGTCACGGTAGATGGTTATAACATTCGCTATCTAGAATCCGGATCATCATCCAAAAAATTGGTTCTATTGCACGGTCTTGGCGGATATGCAGAAAGATGGAGAAATATAATTCCTTATTTAAGTGAGAAATACCATGTTTTTGTCCCAGATTTAATTGGGTACGGGAAAAGCGATAAACCTTCTGTAGATTATACGGTGGAATTATTTGTAAGATTTACTTTTGATTTTATTGATGCTTTAGGTTTAAGGAAGACTAACTTGATAGGAACTTCTCTTGGCGGCCAAGTTGCCGTTGAGTGTGCAGCAACTCAGAATCCCATAATTGAAAAGATAGTTCTAATTTCTCCTGCTGGAGTTATGAAAAAGTCTACCCCTGCTTTAGATGCATATACTATGGCAGCCCTATATCCAAGTAGGGAGACAATAAAAACTGCTTATCAGATGATGGTCGGTGATAACAAAAATGTGTCTGAGGATGCAATTGATAATTTCATTGAAAACATGTCACGTCCTAATGCCAAAATGGTTTTTCTCTCCACACTTCTTGGTCTAAAGAATTCACCTGACATTACTGAAAAACTCAGTGCAATTAAAGTACCCACACTGATAATTTGGGGAGAAGAGGACAAGCTAATACCTATGGAATATGCAAAAAATTTTGTCTCATCTATTAATCACTCTCAATTTATAATAATGAATGGATGCGGACATACTCCTCATATCGAAGAACCTAAAAAACTTACAGAAATGGTGACCAAATTCCTTTCAAAGTGAAGGTCATTTAGAGAAAAGAAGCCTTTAGACAAAATAAAATGTGATTTCGGAATTAAACCAAGACTGATGAGATCTATTTCATATGAGAAAATACTGTATCCACACTAAAGAATGGACAGTTCACTACAAAGCCACCTTCAGTAATTGTTATCTGATCGCTCTTGCTGGTTATGTCATGTGTATTTTCAAGAACAGTTGCCATCATAGGATCTTTCCATGATATTACTTGTATCCTCCACATTGGAGAATAATATTGGTCACCTTGTTTTGTACTTGCTACCCCTGACTGGAAACCAAGTGGTCCAGAACCTTGTATACCATTCGAAAATTGATACAGATCTGCAGATGAGCTTGTAGATAGGGTTGCTTGAGTTTTATTTACAAAAATTATTCCAAGAGCATCCGATGGATCTTTTTGAGATGAGTCAGTGGCAATATAATAAATTGTAGAACCGTCCGGCGCAAAACCCCGATGCGCGACAAATGCAACATTCATCCCATCAGTATCTATTTTTAATACTTGAGCATTTCCATAGGGACCAGTTTCGTTTAGAGTAACATTATCTACCAATTTCATGTGACCTGGAGGAATTGTTCCCTCCTTGTTTCCACTCCATTGAATTATTGGAGAATTAACCACTATGGTTGTAGGTGTTATAGTTAATTTGCTTTGGTTAAATTCCTTAATTATTTCATCATCTGAACCCAAAATAGTAGAAGTAGACGGATCCCTCCATTCAACTAGATTTACTTTCCAAAGAGGACTATAGTTTTGATCTCCAGGAATAGAATCTAGAACATCTGATTGAAATCCAAGTAGGCCAGCGCCTTTTATTCCATTCTTGAAAAGATATATCTGCGCCAAGGCCGAATCTGGTGTTTTTTTAAGTGATGGGGAATACGTCACTGGAAATGTAGTGACATTGGTAAGGTTGAAAGCAAAATTAGCATCAGATGCTTCTGTAGTAATGTAGTAGACATCTTTCCCATCATAAAGTCCTTTTTCTAACGGAATAATCAAGCGAAGATTAGCATTTGATAGCTTTAGAGTCGATCCCCAACTTACACCTGATGTGGGTGGAGTAACTTTGGTGGTAGGAATTGAAGTTTGGTTCGTGCTTATAGTGGTTTGGTTCAAGTTTGTGGTAGTTTGGTTCAAGTTTATGGTAGTTTGGTTTTCGATTATACTCGTTTTCTTTCCTCCAATAAGTTGTGCCTCATTCATCATTTCAAGCATTCTGGCATGTTCTCCAGGGCCACAGATATGGTCACCACACACAATCGAATTACCGTATGATGCAGTTAAATGACTATCACTGAAAATGCTATTGTTTCTTTTCGTAAGATCTGCATTTACAATAGGAAGTAATGTGAGATTAGATGTTACTGTCACAATACATAACGATAAAATTAACAAGATTATTGAATATCTGAATTTTACCATCGTACAGGATTTGTTTCAATTAAATAGATAAGGATTATGCCACATTTAGTAGCGGATAAGATCAATACTGTGCCTAATTTGAAAACCAGGGCAAGAATCATAATTATGGAAGTACCACTAAGATAAAGATCGCAGAATGAATTTAAAAAACAAAGAAAAGATGGATTATGAAACCGTGCTAGTTTTGCAGGGCGGTGGTTCACTTGGGGCATACGAATGTGGCGTCTACAAGACAATTTACAAACTCAAAATAAAGACCGATATTGTCGCAGGTACATCAATTGGAGGAATTAATTCTTCAATTATTGCGGCAAGTAAGAGTGGTGAACCGGCAAAAGATCTAGAAGCTTTTTGGTTAACTCTAGCAGAGACAGTTACCCCTCCTTTTCTTCCTGCAAACATTAGAGAGCTCTATTCTGTATTCCATTCTGCAATATGGGGAAATCCCCATGTTTTCTATCCTATGTGGTTTAGTCCTTCATTTGGATTTACAGATAATTTACCTTATCTTTATGATATCACTCCATTAAAAAAAACTTTAGAGGAATACGTGGATTTTTCCAAACTCAAAACCCCTGAAAGACCAAGATTGATTTTGACATCCACCGATGTCCAAAATGGAAAACCTTCAATATTTGATAGCAAATATGACAATATCACATCAGAACATGTTCTAGCTGGTGCAGGTTATCCATTTTATGGAATTTCGTGGACTCAAGTGGGTGGGAGATATCTTTGGGATGGTACTTTACTTAGCAATACTCCTCTTAGGGAAGTAATTTCTGCCTCTCCCACCTGCGATAAGAAAGTCATAATGGTGAATCTTTTTCCTCACAATCAAGAAGATCTTCCTCGAAATATACAAGAGGCATGGCATAGAGCAAGAGACATTATGCATACAGACAAAAGTGATCAATCAATAAGAATGTCAAAAATAATTTCAAGATATCTACTTATTATCAAAAAAATGTATGATATTTTAGAATCTATTCCATTAGACGACACGAACAAAAGAAAATTTCTTAAGTTACAAAATGAATATCACAAACTTGCTTGTGAACGAGGATCAATAATTAAAGAAATAGTGCGTATCGAAAGAAAGGAAAATTCTCATTATTTGTTTGAAGATGCTGACTTTTCAATTGACACTATAAAAAATCTCATACGAATGGGAGAGGAAGATGCAAAAATAGCATTATTGAATTTTGATAAAAATTAGCATTATCTACGCTTTTGGAATTAATTTAATGTAATGTATTTGGGATTTTGCAAGTTGAATTTGATTAATTTTTGAATTGCTAGTTTTATAAATTGTAACCGAATTACAAACTTATTCTTCTTTTAACCTAATCATTCTGACTAAAGTCTATATGAAAGAAAAGTATTAGAGAAAGCATAGAAATGATTTTGAAGAAGAATCGAGGAAAGGAAGAATTTCTTGATGATACAACAGAAAATAAGGAGGATAGTTTTGTGGAATACCTTGATGATGAATTTGAAGAAGAAGACTTTGATTTGGAATAGCATTTAAGACACGAAGAATTTTAAATCAACAGAATTGGATGCGATTAATTGGATAAGTCAACAAAGGTTATAAAACAAGAAATAATTCGAAAGTAGCGAAGAAACCGTTCAAAGCTTAAAAAGCTGATCGATTTTTAATAGGTATTGAATAATACTGATCACGATTCTCAGATTGAAAAAATTGCTGCTTTGATTCTTGAAGATAAAATTTCCCTTGATGAACAAGACGGAAAGAAACTAGAAAAATATTACAACATAGCCATAACACAGTTTCACTTGAAAGAAGAAGCGGCAGTACAATTAGTAAACGAGGCATTCTTGTATCTGAGATTGAAAGGAGCAGATTCTATGGATCTTTTGCAACATGGAGACAAATTCGGTGCTGGGTTTAGCTAGATCCTAGTTATCAACTAAACTATAGTAAAATCGAAATTCTATTTTGTGTAATAGAGCTTAGTTTTTCTAGATATTGCAAAAATTGATAGTATTGCAACTACAAGAACGAAAAATGGAAATGGACCAAACTCCGGAACAACTTGAGTGCCAATAATCTCTATCTGTTGAGTTCCATTAGGAAATGATGCTGAAATTGTTCTATCAGTATTAGTCTTGGTTTCGTTAAAGTCAGTATCAGCTCCATCAACTAGAACAAAGAATTGGTCATCATCTGCACCCGATTTTGCATCAATGAGTACTCTTGGCAGAGTCATATCCAAGTTTCCATCACTAGTGGTCTGTAAAGAAATAACAAGTGAACTATCTTGAGGATTAATGGATATATCGCTGATTGTTCCACCTTCTATACTATATTTTACTGGATAAGACTGTCCGCTTTGTGGATCCTTTACATCATATTGTTCTTGATTTTGAGCATAAGCCGCAAAAGAACCGATAGAAAAGATTAGAGTTACTAATATTGCATATGCAACCCAATTCATATTCTTCCTTTTATATTGCCGTATTTGACCTTTGCTCGTAACGATTCATATCATAATTAAGAAAATTGAAAATATCAGTAGTTCAACAAGCTTTCAGGAGATCAAATTTTGGAATTAATTTGTGGAAGTTGTCTCAAGATGATCCTTTTTACTGCCTTGCTAATTTCACCTTCTTCGACGGTTTGGGCCATCACTAATCCTTCAAATGATCAATCTAAAGTCACAATAAGTATTAATTATTTTAATGATACCGCAAAATCCTACAAAGTTACTGTAAATAATCACCAAACATACACTATTTCACAAAAATATTCCTGGTCAAGCAATAATACAAGTAGATTCAGTTTACAGGGGTATTCTATTGATAATTCTTCTAATGTAATGATTCCTAGAAGCTCAAGTGGGAATTTTACTTTGGAAATTCCAACGGACTCTAATCATTCAATATTTTTCATATCCCAAAAACAATTCAATGTAACTACTATTGGCACAAATTTAACGATGTTTTCTCCGAGCTCTCCTACTAAAGATGAATGGTTTGACAAAGAATCAGAAATACGAATTACGGTTCCATACATTATTGTGCTAGCACAAAATAACACTAGAAAACAACTCGCTAGTTGGTCCATAGATAATTCGGATGACAATGTTATTTCAAGACAGGAAGTTGGTTTTTTTGAATCACCCATAATTCATGTCTCAAGAATGCATAAGATTAATTTTGAATACAAGATTCAGTATTATATCAAGACAATATCTGAATTTGGAAGGAGTTTTGGAACAGGCTGGTATGATTATGGAACAATTACAAATGTTTCCGTTATGCCATTAGATGAAGTTTTCATTAATCATGTATTTACCGGATGGCAGGGATCAGTTATAGGACAAGGCAAACAAGAGTCTGTAAGTGTGTTTGTAGACACCCCAAAAATTCTTGTTGCAACTTGGGATATAGATTACACTAACATTAGCATCTTAGGAGTTGTTATAGTAATTGTGTTAGTTACACTCATTATTTATCACAAACGAAAACCTCGTTTTCAGATTAGCAAATTGAAATCTAAAACCCACGCTAGATTCTCGAACCAGTAAACATGAAAGTCAAAAACAATATTCGAATCATTATCTTGTTATTTTGGACAATTCAAAAAGAGAGAATTTAAAGGCAACATATCCCATCACACTTTGTTGCTACAAAGCCCTAACCCAGTAGCATTACGTGAAGAGATTCAGAAGATCATGGTCACAAATGGGTTTGAAAGGAGTTGTTACACAAAAATTCTTGATTATACCATAGATTTGTTTGAAAGTAAAGGTTTGGGAACTGGGTATTACGGGTATCACAATATTATTCACGAGCTAGAGGTAACCTATGTCACTCTGCTTGCAGCACAATGGGAGAACCTAAATGGAAAATTTAAGTCAAGTGATTTTCCTTACCTCTTTGTAGCATCTCTTTTCCATGATTATGATCCTCACAAGGAAGTAGACAAGCCCCATGAAGAAGATGCTGTAAATTTTGTGATGACTGATGAGAAGTTACAATCCTTCTTAAACGATGCAGGTATCGATCGAAATCTTGTAGCTGCATTAATTCTCAGAACGACATATCCATGGACGGGGGAAATTAAGCAGAATATTGAAAGGATTATTGACGATTATCTTGATGCTTCAGATATTTCTACAGATGATGACAAAATGAAAGAACATTTTAGAAAGTTGGGATGGTTTCTTTCTGTTTCCGATAGAATTGGAGGATATGCACTAGGAAATTTTGCAAAGGCAATGGAGATGGCTCAAAAAAATGCACATGCGCTAGCTTGGCATCCATATTATACGGTTAGAAGATCAGTGGCATACTTTGAAGATCTTCTAAATAATGATTCAGAGATGTGCCAAAGCGTACTCCATGCGCTTCCCAAAGAGATGAGAAAAAATTTCATGGACAATGTATTGTCCTTTATGAAATTACGCGAGCAGGAAATTCAAATTGAGGCTTCTCTAGTATATGACAATATTAAATTTGTACCCACAATAGAACCAATGTCAAGACGATCCGATCCAGATTTTATTAATACCTTAGCAGAGATACATCACCAGCTGCCTAAGCCTCTCCAATTCAAAAATAATGATTTTACTGAATCCATACTGGACCAGAATACTCTGCTTAACACACTAAGACTTGAAAATAACAATGGTCCTGTTATAGGCTTCACCAAAGGCGGACCTCTTGAGGAATACAAATTGCGTAATGATATTAATGATGAAAATTATGGTATGAAAAACACAATTTTCATGGAACCTTTAGCAATAAGAATGGGGTATTGGGGTCAAAGGGGTGGAAGAGAAATGAGGCTCCTTTTTAATATGCAGGCTCATTCTAAAGGATACAAATATTTGACTAGTTTTGCCTTGAGGGATGTCATTGCAAACAGGATTAAAAGAAGTGATCCCGTGGAATTCGTAAAGCGATTTGATCCGGAAAGATGGGATTATTATCGTTTAAGGCTTAGATGATGTAAGATTATGAGAAGTATACAGTAATTATTTAGATTTCTGCAATTCCAATTATGGCCCTTGGAAATACATCATTTCGCTGTTCTTCTATCTTGAGATATTCCTCATATCCAACTATTGGTTGAAGAGATTGTTCATCCATAATTTTGTAATTTGAGATTCCTGCTTCTTTAAACAACTCTTCAAGATCATCTTTTGAAAACCACTTCGAATAGACACCTTTTGAGGTTCTAAGTATTGCATTTTCGATCTCTTCTGATGTAGTAATTATCTCGCCCACGGTACCTCTAACTTCTCGTCCGTAAAATTTCTTGAGGCCAAAATTCTTAAAGAGTTTTTTGTTAAAAACTGAAACTAACATAGTACCGTGAGGCATTGCAAGGTTTTTCATTGATTTTAACATCTGTACTTGTAAATCAATATTTTCTTGGTTTCCCAATGTCTGAAAAGTGCAGACAATAACCTTGTGAGTATTTACTAGTATCTTCTGATTTAAATTAAAATTCTGTGCAATTCCAGTTATGGGAAATATTCTTTTGTTTAGCAATCCTCCCAATCCGTATCTCCTAAGAATTCTTGCACAATGTGTTGTCATTTCTTCAGAATAATCTATGCCAATAACATATTTCAGATTCTTGGCATAAAGTTCATCATATTTGTAAAGGTTACTTGTTTCCGAGTTTCTTTTAAGTTCTTTACATGAATTTATCCCAATCTTGGAACCAAGCAATATCAAATACCTCCCAGGACCGGATCCTGCGTCCACAAAGGTAACGTTTTTTTTTAATAACAGAGAATCGAGATAATTTATTATGAATATATCTTCAAATCGTTCGTATGATCTTGCCGACCAAGCAGCTTGGGTCGGATGAACAACATTCTTAAAATATTGTTTTGCCATGTTTTTGCTAGCTATGATTCCTTTTACCAAATCGTGCTCATTTTTAGAAAGATTTTCCATATGCAAATGCTCTCTTATTTTTCTTGCAAGGATCCCTTTTGGGCATATTTCGTTTCTTATTTTTGGCGGTAGTAAATTGAAGTAATCATTTTTGAGAAGAAAATAAGAAGCACATTTAGTACAATGAAGATGTATTTCTTTGTTTGATGACGGCTGTTTATCAGTAACTATTATTTCAGAACCACATGTTGAACATGCCACTAATAAAGAACCTTTTTGGCTTGTTGACAACACTATTTTTCCTGAACGGAATGATTATCGAATGGAGCCTCATTGCTTTTCTTTTTGATAACTTTTTGCTTTGAAACACTTTCATCTTTTATGTATGTATCATAGGTACGATATACTTGCCGTATTGTTTTCAAATATGATTCAAAGTCAGGTAGTTT
>CAZIHN010000011.1:0-28289 GCA_964538845.1 uncultured Nitrosopumilaceae archaeon
TACATTACAGAGAAATTACCAAAAGAAAATCTCAGAAATACGATCTTCAGTTGAACCCAAAAAACAGGTTTCAATTCCAGTACTTGATCTGGTATATACATTGGAAAAGGTTGCAAGATGTTGGTCGGATGTTGCAGATCTGGTAAAACCAGTTTATGTTTGATATCTATTTTTAAATGCGTATGCCAATACGGCGCAGATTGTTTTTGAATCCATAATTTTGCCAGATTGTATCATTTTTAGAACCTTTTTAAAATCAATTAAGACAACAGACATGATTTCATCATGGTCTAATTGCAATTTGCCTACTTTTCTAATGTCTGATGCCACATAACAATGAATGATTTCAGTATTGTAGCCAATTGATGGATAATACCTTATGAGTGGAAGCATCTTTTTTGCTACATGGCCAGTTTCTTCTCGGAGCTCTCTTATCGCGCACTTCAATGGTGATTCGCCCTTTTCGAGTGTACCAGCAGGAATTTCCAAAACATATCCACGAGGAAATCTGTATTGTTTTACAAGTAGAATCTTATCATCTTTAATTGCAAGTACTGCGGCGGCTCCTGGATGCTCGATAATCTCTCTTGTAACTTTGCGTTTTTTGATGGGTATAGTATAGACGCTTAATGAAAGTACTTTACCTTGAAATATTTTCTTTTTCATTATGTTAAATTTAACATTAAAATATTTTATGAATCTATCTCAGGCATAAGATGGAGCTTCTTTGATCTTTTCGCTTGTTCTATTGCTGATTTTACCCAATTATTTGGAAATGTTATAGTTTTTGGAATAAAAAGATCAGCTGATTGGATTCCTTCTATCTTATGTACTTCACTAACAAGCTTATCCATCTTGTAGATGTTATCAGTGTACATGAAAAGAACAATTTGGTTTACATGTACAAATGGCTTTTGTAGAAATGATGTTGAAAATTCTTTTGTTAGTTTTAATAATGTTTTTTTCACATCTTGAGCTACTCCAACCAATACAGCAAAGGAAATAAACTGACCCATCTTCTTTGGATTGTAAATTGCTGTAAATTGTATTGCTTCATCATTTTGTAGCTTTTCGAGTGAACGAGTTACAGTTTTCGTTGAAAATCCAGATTTTCTTGCAATCTCTTCTATCTTCAATCGTGGATCAATTATTAAAATATCGATTATCTCAATGTCTGTCTTTGTAAGGTCAGATCTAATTGCTGGATTTTTTGCTTCAAAGACACTCAAGACTCTAACATCATGAAGCAAATTCTTTGCAAGCTCCATCTTCTGTGATGCTTCTTCTTTGACTACAATGCTACATACTGTTATACCTCCAACGCAAGGAACCACAAAAAATTGTTCTCCAACTAGTCTTATTTGTTTTAAAATATAATCAAGTTCTTTTCCAATTACAACAAAATATAACACACTATACCCTAATACAGGAGGTTCAATCTTTAGAGCAAATTCCTCAATAATTTTATTTTCGATCATCTTTTCTATTCTTAATTTTATAGAACCTCCTGAAATTCCAATTTCTTTGCCTATTTGGCGGTCGGGCATTCTGCAGTTATTAAGTAGATGAGAAAGAATCTGTATATCCAATTTGTCCATTTCTTATGCTATTACTCCACTAGTTATTTCATATTGAACATCTTCTATATAATATTGTCTAATATGATAATTAGAATACTATAAAACATTAAATATCGGACTAATTCTTAATGATTATTGGACTACCGGGCTCAGATAGGTATTAGATTTATCACACGACGTAAGGGTAGTCTTATAGCTGCTAGTTTAGCTGTGGCTATTGCTATTCTTGTAGTCCAAGTAAATGTAGTAATCTTCCAAGGATTGTATGATGCGATAGTAAGAGATCTCATTAATTATAGATTTGGTCATGTCTTTATTACAAGACAAGAAGATTTTATCAAAAAATCCTCTTTTGTTCTTGTCAATTGGCTTGAACGAGTTCCTTATGTGACAGCAGCTGCTCCTAGGATTGATACAGTTGCACAAATTAATTCTACAGTAAATGGGCAGTTGATTAAAGATTATGCTGTACCTGTTACAGGTGTTGATCCAGTTCTTGATACGGAAGCTTCTACAATGTATCAAACCGTCAATGGACAATATGTATCATTTAGAAATTCAATCGTATTGGGTGCCATGGTAGATAGAGATCTTGGATATCCGCAGATAGGAGATTCTGTAAAATTAAAATTCAAAGACCAACATGGTAACGACGTACTTAGAAGATTCACAATTGTTGGAATCACCAAAACTGCAGGTTCCGTAGGCTTGGATAGTGGTGTTATAATAAATATTGATACTTTACGGGAAATAATTGATAGACCAGGTCAAACTCAGTCAATTATTGTTAGATTAAGCGATCCATCCAAGGACCAAGATGTAAAAGATCTTTTCCTTGCTGCATTTCCTTCAAATTCTGACAAATTCAAGGCGCAAACAATTGAAGATGCAGCAGAAACAACACTTAGTGGATTCAAATCAGGTATTGCACTTATCAATTTGGTAGGTTATTTTGGAATGATGTCATCTGCATTTGCTGTTGTTACTATACAAATGATGCAAGTATCAAGTAAGACTCGTGATATTGGAGTTATGCGGGCAATTGGAGCAAAAAGAAAGGATGTACTTTTAGTTTTTATATTTCAGGGAATGGTTATCGGTGCTATAGGTGCAGGATTAGGAACATTGCTAGGCACGGTTTATACAGTATATGCAAAAGAGACTCATCTAACATTTCAGGGAAGTTTGGCCTTGGAGGTAAAATACAATTGGCTAGGAATAGCACAGACAGACCTTTTGGCGTTTGTGTTGGCTGTAGTAGCTTCAATTTATCCTGCCTACAAGGCTACCAAGCTAGAACCAGTGGAGGCCATGCGAGTTGGCTGATTCTGTACTAGAACTACAAAATGTAGACAAAGTATACGGAGAGGGAGAGACTGCGGTATATGCTCTTCAAAATGTATCGTTCAAAGTAAGAAAGGGAGAATTTATGCTAATTGTAGGGAGTTCAGGTTCTGGCAAATCTACTCTACTTAATATGATAGGACTACTTGACAGACCCACCAAGGGAAAAGTAATAATCGATGGAGTTGATACATCGACTTTAAGTGATAACCAACTTTCTTCCTTTAGAAATTCTAAGTTAGGATTCATATTTCAATTTTCAAATTTAATGTCAGACTTAACAGTTATTGAAAATGTAATGTTACCAAGAAGGATACAAGGTACAAGCCATAATGCAAGACAAGAAGCGGTGACTTTGCTCAGGACAGTGGGTCTAGAGAATCAGACGAAAAAATTTGCTAACAAAATTTCTGGAGGACAGGCTCAGAGGGTCGCAATTACAAGAGCTCTAATAAATAAACCTGCTATAGTCCTAGCTGACGAACCAACAGGAAATCTTGATTCGCTGTCTGCAGAAACCACTGTTCATCTTCTCAAATCATTGAATCGCAAATTAAACCAGACATTTATTATAGTCACACATGATCGTCCTCAATTTGGTGAAGTTGACAAAGTTGTAACAATAAAGGATGGAAAGATTGTAGAAGGTGAATTGGAGGCACAAGTTTGATATGATTTACAAAACTATCACGCTTGCAACACTTTTCCTGTTGGGGCAGTTTATAATTCCAAGTTACGCTGTTACACCGGAAACGATTACTCCAGGGGAATCTCCTTTTGAACATGGATTTGTAGATGTAAAACTCCTTGATGCCTATTTTGGAACATCAGGTCAGAAAATTGAGGTTCAACCTGGAGACAAGAACGTACCATTTACTGTGGTTATGTCAAATGTGGGGACGGAAGATATCGCAGGAATAAGAGGACTATTAAGCATGCCCGTTGGATTTTCTGGAGCCACCTCAGGTAATGGACTAATCGAGGCTGACAATACACAGACAGCAACCAGTGGATCATCATTTACTCTAACTTTTTTTGTAAATCTCGATAATTCCGTAACTATTCACGATTATTCAGGCACAATAAAAGTAACTTACAGTAGGGTCCGAGAGAATGGAGAACGTTCAGCATTTCTTGATTTTACCTATAAAGTAACAGGAACTGGAGTATTCAATCTAAAAGCAGATGACCCATTCTTACAACCCGCATCAAATAATGATGTTACAGTAGACCTTTCAGATACTGGCACCGCTTCTCTAAACAATGTAGATATAGTTCTTCAGAATCCACAAAGTACAGGTACAACAACTGATACAAGTAATTTACAGAATGTAGTAATAGATCAAAATCATTGGCGGGTAGGAACTGTAGTTGCACAGTCTTCAAACAAATTTTCCTTTAAGGTATTTGTTCCTCAGAATCTTGCCGGACAAACAGTGCACTTACCACTTTCTATGTCATACTTTGACGGTCAAGGAAACCAAGTTACCGCAACAAGAACAGTAGATTTGATTGTAGGACCAGCAAGCTCTACTTCACTTATCAAATTATCATCACCACCTTTCTTGTTGATGGGAGTAATGCAAAATTTGACTCTGGGAATAGAGAACCTGTCGCCTTCAACTATGTCAGATATATCTATTTCAATTTCACCAAACTCTAGTGGCTTGAAGATTCTTCAGGATAACAAATGGTTTGTTAAACAGATAAACCCATTTGAGAAAAATAATCTCTTCATACCAGTATTTGCAGATAATACCATTGAGGGTCAAGCAGTAAACTACGATGTTAATTTGCAATACACAAAAGATGGTTCCACTGTAATTGAAAAACAAAATTTTGCAACTTATATACGAGGAGTAATTGATATTTCAATTCGTGACATAGGAGTTACACAAATATCTGGAAAACAGATGATAATAGGAAATGCTCTCAACCAAGGAAACATCAAGGCACAGTTTGGTCAAGTGACTATAACGCCCCTTGACAATTCTAACTTTAAGAGCTCCACTCAATATATTGGCGATATTGATATCGATGCTCCTGTTCCATTTAACGTACCTGTAAATTCTGATGCGCCTTTAACCGGAGATGAAAAGATCCAAGTTACTTTGACATGGAAAGATACGTTATTGCAGCAACATACTATTTCAGAAATCGATACTATCTCATTTGGAAGTCCTATTGTAACCTCAAGTGATAACTCCGGCTTAAATCAATTTGTAATTATAATTCTAATCGCTATAGCTGGTGGTATAGGCGGAATTATGTTTAGGGTAAGAAAAAAAAGGCTAACTTTAGCAAAGACGATGCCAGAATCAAGCTAGGGTATATTTAGACCAAGTACCATTTTTACACATGGTGTGGGATGAAATCGAAATCCCAAAAGAAATACGGCTTTTTATGCTGGAACAAGCAGAAGAGACGCTACTTGGCCAAAAAAATGGAGCAAACAAACAATACCGCTATGGTAACTTGCATATCAGAGAATACGATGACAAGTATTTAGTTCATGTTGACAAAGTAGATCCTCGTGAGAATCCAATTGGTCATCTTGTAAAGGATGCCCCAGAAGTTGTAGTTGGAGTTGCCGGGGCATTCTTGGGAGGCAAAAAAATTGCATCATCTCTTTATAATCTACAGAAGAATATTCCTTTTGCAAAAAGTACATCACTTTTTGCAGGACTATTGGCTTCAGTTGCCATTGGTTATGCAGGATATTCTCTTGTCAAAAAGCTCAAGGAATTGTAGGAGGTAATTATTATATCAAAAACACGTACAATACAAACCTTCATCAAACTTGTACCACTGGTACTTGCTCTTAGAAGAGATAGAAGAGAGTGGGTAAAAAAGGAAGGAAAAAATGTTGATCTAAAGAGATATCAAAAAAATGCTCATAAGGCACTTGTAGCATTTGTTTCGCTTGGTCCTGTCTACATAAAACTAGGTCAGTGGCTTTCCTCACGGGCCGATATCTTACCTCAACCTTATCTTGGAGAGTTGGCTAAACTGCAGGATGAAGTTCCCGCACAATCGTTTGACAAAGTAAAACCGATAATAGAAAAAGATCTTGGACCAATAGAACAAAATTTTGATTCTATTGATACTAATGTTATTTCTGGTGCATCATTAGGTCAAGTCTATTTAGCAAAATTAAAAGGAAAAGATGTAATTGTAAAAGTAAAGAGACCTGGAATCGAGAAAGTGGTTGAGGAGGACATTAAAGTTCTTAAAAAAATTGTTCCCTTTGCAATGAAATTTGTTGATCCAAACTTAAGATATTCGGCAGAGGCTATGCTGTCTCAGTTTATTGAAACAATTCATGAAGAAATGGATTATAGAATTGAATCTCAAAATCTTAAGACCATAAAAAAGAACTTAAAAAATTATCCAAAGGTAATAATTCCCTCAGTTATTGAAGACAAATCAAGCAATAACATACTTACTCTAGAATACATTCCAGGAATCAAAATTACTAACGTAAATGAGCTTGAGGAGGCAGGAATAGACCGAGAAAAGATGGTTGTCAGAGTACATAAAATATTTTTTACAATGTTATTGCGTCATGATATGTTTCATGCTGATCCTCATCCTGGAAATATTTCCGTAACAAATGATGGTTCACTAATACTTTATGACTTTGGAATGGTTGGAAAACTTGATAATCAAACTAGACTGAAACTAATTAGACTATATTTATCATTGGTGGAAAAAGATCCCACAAGAACGGTTACCGCGATGGACGATCTTGGGATGCTTTTACCAGGTTATAACCGAACTGTAATTGAAAAGGGAATAGCTATGTCAATTCAAGCAATGTATGGTACTAAGGTAGACAGAATGGAAGTCAAAGCTTTGATGGATCTTGCAAATAAAACAATGAGTAGATTTCCATTCAAGCTACCAAAACAACTTGCTCTTTACATGCGAATGGCTTCGATCCTTGAGGGAATATACTTGACACATAAAGTCAACTTTAGGTTCATTAATGTTTTACAAAATATTCTTGAAGAGGAAAATATTGTAAAAGATGCGTACATCGAAGAATTGAAGATCTCGTTTAATAGATTTGTAAAATCAATAGATATTGCAATTAGCCTAGTTCCAGAAATTAAAAGATTTTTGGAAGAAAGTAAGATAACGCAAGAAAATAATATCAAGCCTAAGAATATCTTGCTTTCAGGAAGTATTCTTACAGCAGCAGTCTTTGTAGGCTCAGCTATACTGTACTCAACTAATCAACTGGCTGGAGAGTTGGGAATGATTGGCTCTATTGCAATTATGACTGTCTCCGTCATTAACAGAGATAAATAATTTTCTCATCTATTTCAGAATTTTAACATCCCCATTTGTTTTATCAAAATATTTAATTTATTTTTATAACGATCTTACTCTACAACTATATTCTTTCCAGTTTTTGTTGGCACTGTTAGCGTAAGTACGCCATCACGATATTTTGCAGATGCAGCTGGATCTTCATCATCTTTTACCTCTATGGGCAGTCGTATCTTTTTTTCTATCGAACGTGGTCTTTGTCTCCAAATTATAGTACCCTCGTCTTCATCCTCTCTTTTTGCTGTAATGGAAAGAATGTTTCCATTTAGTTTTAATTTAATATCCTTCTTGTCAAAGCCCGGCATATCTATTGTCACTAGAAGGTTATCATTTTGCAATATCATATCTACAGGAGGCAGAATGAATTCATAAAACTCCCTAGACTTGTTACCTATTTCTCTGATTACTTCTTTTGCCATATAGTACCCTAATCCCATTTTCTTTGATAGTGTTTTTTCGTTATTAAACCTTAGTCAATTACATTGAGAGAGTTCTAACAGATTCATAATTTATCTACTTGCCCATTTAATAGGACTTGATGATAATAGTAATCGAAGGTTTTGACCAGGCGGGAAAACGGACTCAATCAAAAATGTTGGCAGATTTCTTAAAAACCAAAAAAAGAAAATCAAAGATTTTCAGTTTTCCAGACTATTCTACTCCTGTTGGTAAAGAAATTAAATACTTTCTGAGTGGAAAACGAAGGTTCCAATCTAATGTGATTCATTGTCTCCTTGCTGCTAACAGGTGGGAAAGATCAAAAGAGATCAAAGATGCATTAGGCAAACATTTTGTTGTAATAATGAATCGTTACTATCAATCAAATCTAGTATATGGAACAGTAAATGGACTCAGTTTGAAATGGCTTGAGAATTTGGATGAAGGCCTTCCAAAAGAAGATATAGTTATTTTGCTTGACGTTAAAATATCCGACTCATTTTCTAGAAAAAAACTTGGACGAGATAGATTTGAAGAAGACAAGAAATTTGCCCACAAAATAACAAACACTTACAGAAAACTTGCAAAAAAATATGGATGGCATATAATAAATGCATCACAATCAAAAGAACAAGTTCATCAAGAAATAAAAAAGATCGTTTCAAGGCAAATGGATTAAGAACATGGTCAAGAAAAATTTGCAAATTGTGGATCCCATTCATGATTTTATCACAGTTTATGCTCACGAAATTAAGATAGTAGATTCTCCAGTGTTCCAAAGACTTAGAAGGATAAGGCAGCTTGCCGGAGCTCATTTGGTTTATCCAGGAGCTCAGCACTCTAGATTTGAACACTCACTCGGTACTATGCATATTGCAGGTCAGATAGGTAATATTTTAAGAGAAAAAGGATTTCTTGATTCTACTGACTCTGAAAATATTCGACTCGCTGCTCTGTTACACGATATAGGACACGGTCCATTCTCACATCTTTTCGAGGAAGTACTGCAAAAAAAGAAAAAAATTTCCCACGAAGAAATGGGAAAAAGTCTTATATTAACATCTGAGATTGGCGACCTAATAGTTAGTGCAGGTTATGATAAGAAATTTCTTAGTAGACTTGCATTTGGAAATTCAAGATATCAGTACATGAACGAAATAATATCTGGAGGCTTAAGTGCAGATATGATGGATTATCTACTTAGGGATGGATATTTTACAGGAACAGAGCACGCCAAAGTCGACTTTGTAAGAATAATGCATTCAATTGATGTCCACAAAAATAAGCTTACACTAGACAAGTCAGCTCTTCATTCATTTGAATCCATGATGATATCAAGATACCAGATGTTCAAAGCAGTTTATTTTCATAAGACCGTTAGAGCAGCAGAAGTAATGCTTCTAGAATCTATGTTTCTTGCTGATGATGAACTTGACCTGACTACTGATAATCTAGAAAAATATGTAACTCTAACAGACGAATTTGTAATCTCAAAACTTACCTCATTGCCTCAACATACAGTTGATCTTAGGAGAGCAAGACAGATTGCAATTGAATACCAAGAGCGCAAGTTGTTTAAATGCGTGTTTGAGAAGATATTTACACATCGACGTATGGGCAGGATAAACGTACAAGAACTTCAAACAAATATTGCTAAAAAATCTAAGGTTGATAGTTCCGAGATATTTATCGATATATCAAAAACTCCATCTATTCCTCTTTCTCCTTCTAAAGAGGAGTACCAATCAATTGTTCTTACCACAAAGAAAGGAGAAAGCCGAAGAGAAGCATTCGAACTCCCACTATTTCAAATACCATTGGTCTCGTCAATCTCTGGATTCATGGATATACTTAGGGTTTACACAAGACAACAGTTTAGAAAAAAGGTTGAAATGGCAGCAAAAATCATCCTTGGTGAAAACATGTGATCAAGAGAAGAATTGTAATAAAATTATCAGGAAGCTTGTTTGGACTTGAAGACATTAAAACGCTAAAACAGTTTGCTGAATTCTTTGTAAGGATAAATAGGATTTGTCAGCCAATCATAATTGCAGGCGGAGGTAAGATTGCTAGACATTATATCTTGCATGCAAGATCATCAGGGGCTGATGAGTCTACTCTTGATGAGCTGGGAATTGAGGTATCACGACTTAATGCCAAGCTCTTGATATATGCACTTCAAGACAAGGCGTATCCACATCCTCCGATAAATCTAAAGGAAGTAGCACATGCTGCAGATAGCGGACTAATTGTAGTAACAGGCGGACTCCATCCAGGACAAAGCACTAATGCCACAGCAGCTCTAATTGCAGAAAAGGTTAGATCAAGCTTATTTTTGAATGCAACTGATGTTGATGGTGTTTATGATTCTGATCCAAACAAAAATAAAAAAGCAATAAAGTTCAAGAAGATTCCTATAAAGAAACTGCGCTCAATGCTTGTTCACCAAGATTCTATTGCCGGAGGCTATGACCTTATGGATATTGTTGCTTTAAAGGTAATTGAGAGGTCCAAAATAAAAACACGGATAATCAAGGCAGACATCAAGACGCTTGAGAAATCAATTAAAGGATTTTCAGAGGGAACAGAGATTACACTAGTCTAATCTGTCCAGTATATTTGGGAATTCCTGCCGATGTAGCTTTATTCAAGATCTCCATTGCCTCCATTTCTGATAGAGCTTTTGACTGTGCCTTTGCATATCCTTCTTCATCAACAATAACAGCAATCCATCCTTCTGGCTTTTGAGTAACTGATACGAATTCTTTTTCCCCTACAGGAACAAATGTGCCTTCTGACTTTTTCACTGTAAGTGTGAGCATGGCAAACCCAGCATGAGAGAATAGAATCATTTGTGATTTTCTTGATCTTTCCTGACCTATTCTTACTGCTTGATGATATTGCACAAATCTTATCTTGAAACTTTCACTATAAGCGTTTTCAACTCAACATTTAAGAATTGATCTAACACCATGGATATTCTTGGAAAACAAGGTTTTTGTTTATGTTGCAGTAGGAGTTATGGTTGCTATAATTGCATTTATTGCCGTTCTTCCTGGTACATCTTTTCTTAAAAACATGATTCCTCAAAACTCAAAATTGCCATCCGCTCTAACTGCGATTACTGCTGAAATAAAACCAATAGATGTAAAGTATAACGGTTCATCTATACTCAGTATCTCTGATAGAAATGCAACAATTCAAACAAAATTTGTTCTTACAAATCCAAATACTACTACAGTAATAGTTGAAATGATTAGCTATGACATTTATGCCGATGGTGTTCGTGTCGGTCATGGTCAATACGGTGAAAGATATTCGGGAAGCTGGGAGAGTTCTTACTATTTACCTCTCACAAAACAAAACTCTGAGACAGTCTCAAATAGTGCACAATTTCAAAATGATGGAAATAATCCTCAAGTCTGGTCTGCACTCCAAAAAGCATCTGAAAAACTTATCATTTCAGGGACTATATTTTATTCCACAAATACTGCATTTACTGGTCAAAGTCTATCTTCAGATTTTAACTTTACACAATAAGATATTTTTTATTTAAAGAAATCTGATTCTTCACTACCAAGGAAACTGTTAAATTGTATAGAAAACCATTTCGTTAAATTAAAAACAATTTTTTAAGACAACGAGAAAACTTAAAACAATATGAAAAACCTTAAGAATTTTAGAATTTAATTATTTGGATTATAACCTGAGCGTATGTATTTTCCCAAATAGATGAAGCCAATAATTATCCAAGCGAGTATCATTGCACCCCATACAAATAAAACAATCTTAGGTATGTTAAGATTAAATCCTTGTAAATAGCCAAGATATTGCGCTGGAATTACTTTTTCTATTTGATAAAGGGGGAAAAAATATCGGTTGATTCCTTCAATTTCATTTTGAAAATTTTTGGCAACTAGCGTTGTAACTGCATGCCATCCAAAGAATACTGTAACAAAGAAAAATACTGCTTTTCTACCTACATGTTTTCTATATCCATGTCTTTCAATCTTTTCTAGTCTTTCTTTTACTTTAGTAAGTTCAATTTTCAATTCCTCTGCAGATTTATCTCCGAATTTTTTCTTTGAAGGTCCAATGTAATTCGATATTAGAGAATATACGTATGTCTTGTCAGAATTATAAAGTGATTTGCCATCTCTGAGTGCACCCAAGATATAGTTGAGTCTGCCAATATCGCCTTTCTTGGAATTTATCAAATAAATAACGTTCTCAATTAATTCGTCTGTCATCTACCATCTACTTTCAATCTAATAATCAAACCCAAGAAATGGCTTTAGAGAGTACTATCAACATTATCAAGCTCTTTTGAAAAGGGATTTTAATTATTTTTCAAGACTAGCCTACCTTCTTGAGGAAGTTTAAGACTGGTTCTTTATCTAGATTAGACAGAGATGAGAATCCCTCTAATAGTTCCCTTTGAACACGTAGTCCATCATCAAAAGTCATTTTGATACTTTCTATATTAAATGGAATAAGTTTATTGATCTTTCCTTCACTGTATGATTCAACATATTTTCTTAACAGCAAAGAAACAAAATTTGGTGCAACATCAAGCAGCGTTATTATTGATTTTTTCAAATCCCTTTCCCTAGCATTAGAGTTTTTCTCAAAAAAAATGTTCATGACCCGAATTCTTTCAATGTTACTTTCTAAAACAGAGGCAGCAACAATCAATCCACTATCTGTAAGTTCATAGTATGGAACACCTTGATCTTGGAGCGCTTTTGGACCTCGTTTGATTGGTAGTCTTCCTCCTTCTGCTACTATCTCTAGCGGAAGAAGTATCTCATCTAAATCTCTAAAAATTCCGGAATAGATATTCTGCCAAGTTGTTCCATTTTTTTCTGCTAGGTTATGAGCAATAGCCGTTCGTGTCTTTCTTGTAGGCAAGGTCTCTGATACAAGATGTATGATTATTCCTCGTTGTCTTAGGGCTTCACCAGTGAATTCACTTTTTTTGGTCTTGAATGTCTGAAAAACTGATAATTTTGGAATTTGTTTATCTTCCTTCATTTTATTCATCAATGTTTTTCAAACTAGAATAAAACAAGTTCAGATATTTTGTGTATTTTTTATGACTTAGAATTTGCATTTTGTGATATTATCATATTTTTCCTAAGATATAAGAACTTACTGATGGGAAAAATTTCTAACAGAATGATTTTACTTTAATTTACTGGCGCTTTAGTTTTTGAATTTTACTTGATAAGTAGTTTGATATGACTTTACATTACCTATTATCTTAGAGCTAGTATTGCTAATCACACACATTTCGTTATTAGATAAGCTTGAAAAACCAGACCTTATTCTTGTTGACTCGAGGTCCTACAAAGAATATTCCGAAGGTCATATACCCGGAGCTGTACATCTTGATTTAATGCATTATCATTGGGCAGACACTTCTAAAGGGGGATTAACTTCATTTGAAAAACAAATGAGAATGATACTATCTTTCTTAGGCGTAACAAAAGACAAGACGGTTATATTCTATGATGAAGTATCAGGAATGATTGCAGCAAGAGGAGTATGGCTTTTGACATACTTTTCTCATACACATGCTTTTATGTTAGATGGCGGATTTAAAAAATGGAAGGCAATTGGATTGCCAACAGAAACGTATGCAAATGAATTCAAGCCAGCTAGATTTACTGGCAAGGTTAACAGAAAAGTAATAGCAGGTTTTGAATATATCAAGAAAGAGAAGAACAAAATCAAGCTCATTGACGCGAGAACTAAGGAGGAATATGATGGAACCGTGGTCAGGGCTGCCAGAAAGGGTCACATTCCAACAGCAGTAAATATCGATTGGAGTCAGAATCTAAAAGATGATGGAACTCTAAAAACCTACGAAGACCTTTTGAAGCTTTACAATTTTTCAAAAAATGATAATATCGTAACCTATTGTCAGGGTGGTTATCGTGCAGCAAATACTTTTTTGATACTCAAGTTGCTTGGTTTTAAAAATATCAAGGTTTATCTTGGATCTTGGGGCGAATGGGGAAATAGACTTGATTTGCCTGTTGATTTACACGAAACCAAATGATGTTGTCTCCAAAAGAAAATTGTACGAAGATCGCACATTATAATTTATTCAAAGTTTGAAATTGTTCTTTACAAAAATTAGGTTAATATAGCCTCTGTAAATGAGTCATGGCGATGGGGCTTAACAAGCGTTTCAAGTTATCGCTTTTAGTTATAGCTGCGGGATTAACAATTGCACTTTCAACTTTTGTGTCAACGACTCCCGCATTTGCTCAAACAGCTGCTACTAGTGCAGGATTAACTAAACCACTGTTAGCAATTGCAGCCGCAATTGCAATAGCAGGTGGTCTTATTGGTACTGGTAATGCACAACAAGGTATTGGTGCTGCTGGTATGGGTATTATTGCAGAAAAACCAGAGAAGTTTGGTCAAGTATTATTCTTCTTTGTAATTCCAGAAACCCTTTGGATTATTGGATTTGTACTGGGAATCATCTTATTGCTTGGCATACTCTAGTGGTTTCATCATATATGAGCATTGAATCATTTCTTAATGAAATAGATAATAGAAAGAGAAAGGAGCTCGTTGATCTAGAAAAGGATCTAAATGAAAAGAAATCAAAGCTTCAAAAAGAAATGGAACTCAATATAAAAGAAATCCAAGAGCATTTTGCCAAAGAAGCAAAGATCAAATCTGACAGAGAATATGCGCGAATAATTGAGGGTTCTAAACTTGAAGCAAAGAAGATATTATTTGATGCAATAAATGCTAATATGCAATCTGCATTTTTAGTAATTAAACAAGAGATAGAAAATTACACAAAAAATCCTCAGTATAAAAACACTATTGAAATTATGGTCAAGGCATCAATAAAGAAACTTGGTCAAGATATTGTAGTTCATTCAAGAGAAGAAGACAAATCAATTCTAAAAGAAATGGGTATAACAACGGGTACACCGATTAAAACTCTTGGTGGAATTATTATAGAAAATAAAGAAGGAACAAAAGAATTAGATCTTACCTTTGAAGAGTTGTTAAGAGAACATGAAGATCAGATCAAAAGCTTTCTTACGGAGAAGATGTAATGCCTACATCACAATACGCCTCATCGTTTGGGAGACTACAAGCAATATCATTGAATCTCCTTTCGAAAGAAACAATTCAGAACTTGATTAAAGCTAAGGACGAGGCTGAGATGGTAAAAACACTCGAATCCACTTGGTACAAACCAGAAATTGAAAAAGCAGCATCTACATTCAAAGAATCCGAACTTCTTGAAGTAGCACTTAACAGGCATCTTGTATACATTAACAAAATGGCATTAGAAGCAAGTCCCTTTAATGGAAAGTCTGCAGTTAGAGCTTATCTCTCTAAATGGGATATTTACAATATTGAGCTCATACTTTCTGCAAAAAGCATGGGCCGACCAGTCTTGGAGACAGAATCCTTCCTTGTTTCAAGCAGAAATATTCCTGCAGGTATCTCGGCTGGAAACATTCCTCATGACGAAATGAAAATTATTCTCTCCCAAACTGGAGTTGATGGCGTAGTAAACCAGCTTGTGAAATATAATTACGGAACAATTCTAATGCAACATATGGAAATTTTCCAAAAGACTAGTGATCTGGGTCCCATGATGTCTGCACTTCATACTTTTTATTATCATAATTTGTTAGAATCACTCAAATTCTTCCAAGGAGACGAAGGAATTATTCGAGATCTAATTAGAACTGAGATAGACAAGAAAAATATTCTTACCATCCTCAAAGCAAAAGAATCAAACCTCGACAAAGAACTATTAAGTAAACACCTAATTGAAAACGGCAAGATTACAAAAACTGAATTACTTGAGATCTATGGAGCAAAAGATGTTACAGAAATTGTTGGCAGAATAGAAAATAGATTCATGTTAGTAAACGCACTAGCTACATATAAAAAATCAAACAGCCTTATTGATTTTGAAGTCGCTCTTGATAAATTCATTAATTTAGAATATGTCAAAAAATTGAAAAATATAGCACTCTCCATAGGTACTATTTTTTATTTTATCATTAATACTGAACATGAACGTGAAAACATAAAACGGATCGCTTATGGCAAGCGCTATAACCTGTCTCAAGAATATATCAATTCGTTATTGCTTGTGGAATAAAAATGTCTAAACAAAAAACTGAAACAACTGGGCGTATAGCTGTGGTAGGAGAGCGAGAGCTTGTCATTGGTTACAGTCTTCTTGGAATAGAAGATACATACATAGTAAGTGGTGAGGATGCTAGCAAAGTGATACAAGATCTCTTTGCTTCAGGTAAATTTAGTCTTATTATTTCAAGTGATTCAACCAGAGCTAATCTTCCCATACTATTTAGAAAGAAGATAGAATCTTCAATCGAACCCCTGGTTATATTTATGCCTGCTTTACGTGGTGATATTCAAGAGGAATCAATCGCTACTCTTGCCAAGAGAGTGTTAGGAATAAGTATCCCTACAGGTTGATGATTGTAAATGGCTGAAGGAATAATTTCTAGAGTTACAGGTCCGGTCGTTATTGCAAGCGGACTAGAAGGAGCACAAATGTATGATGTAGTTCGAATCGGTGATATGGGACTAGTAGGAGAAATAATTCGGCTAGAGGGAAGTAAGGCGACAGTTCAAGTTTATGAAGATACCACTGGCCTAAAACCAGGCGAGAAGGTTATCAATACAAAAAGGCCTCTTTCAATGCAGCTAGGACCAGGTTTACTGACATCAATCTATGATGGAATTCAAAGACCATTAGATGTTTTAAGAGAACAGAGTGGTGATTTTATCAGCAGAGGAAAAGTAATACCTGCGCTCGATCAAACTAAAAAGTGGGAGTTTGTTCCAATAATAAAAAAAGGTGACCATGTTTCACCTGGTGAAATTATTGGTGAGGTTCAGGAAACTCCGCTTATCATGCACAAGATAATGGTCCCTTACAACGTGGATGGTACATTAACGGATATTGTTGAAGGTAAATTTACTGTTAATGATAGAGTGGCGACTGTACAAAACAGCACAAAAACTGACATAGGTCTATCAAGTTGGTGGACAGTAAGAACTCCACGACCAGTACTTCGCAAATTGCCACCAGAGGAACCACTTCTCACAGGACAAAGAGTACTTGACACTTTCTTTCCAGTTGCAAAAGGAGGAACTGCAGCAATTCCTGGTCCATTTGGTAGCGGAAAAACAGTAACTCAGCAACAGCTTGCAAAATGGGCTGACAGCAATGTCATTGTCTATGTAGGTTGTGGTGAGAGAGGAAATGAAATGACAGAAGTTCTTTCGACATTCCCAAAGTTGGAGGACCCAAAGTCAAAACGACCTCTGATGGAACGCACTATTCTTGTTGCAAATACTTCTAATATGCCAGTAGCTGCCAGAGAAGCTAGCATCTATACAGGTATAACGATGGGTGAATACTATCGTGATATGGGATATGGTGTTGCATTGATGGCGGATAGTACATCAAGATGGGCAGAGGCATTAAGAGAAATTTCAGGTAGACTTGAAGAGATGCCAGGTGAGGAAGGGTATCCAGCATATCTTGGAAGGAGACTTGCAGAATTTTACGAAAGAGGTGGAAAGGCAGTAGTTATTTCACCTGAAGAACGTGTTGGTTCACTTACACTTGTAGGTGCAGTTTCACCTCCAGGAGGTGACTTTTCAGAACCAGTTTCTCAGAATACACTTAGAGTAACCCGAGTTTTTTGGGCACTTGATGCAAGTTTGGCATCAAGAAGACATTTCCCATCAATAAACTGGCTTACGAGTTACTCACTTTATGCTGATGGCATGGGAGATTGGTACAAAAATAAGGTGTCGGCAGAATGGATTGCTCTTCGAAAGGAAGCACTCGAAATTTTGCAGAGGGAATCTGAATTACAAGAAATTGTCCAACTTGTAGGTTATGATGCACTTCCCGAGCCGGAAAAGGGCGTGCTAGATACTGCAAGATCAATCAGAGAAGATTATCTGCAACAGAGTGCTTACGATGAAATTGATACATATACATCAATTAGAAAGCAATTCTTGATGCTTGCTGCTATAATAGAATTTGGTAAGATGGAGGCAAATGCAATAAAGAAAGGGATAACATCTTCAAAGATAGGTCAATTAGAATCAAGAAAGATGATATCAAAAATTAAATGGACAAAAGAAGATCAAGTTGAACAACTAGTGAAAGATACTCAAAATAAAATGCAGCAAGAATTTTCAACATTATTAATGGAGGTAACACACTAAATGTCTCGAATATCATACAAGACAATTTCGAAGATTGCGGGTCCTTTGATGTTCGTAGAGGGAATAGACAATGCTGCATATGGAGAAATGGTGGAAATTAAGTTACCAGATGGAGAAAGAAGACAGGGACAGGTCCTAGATACAAGACAAGGTCTAGCAGTTGTCCAAGTTTTTGGTGCAACAATGGGATTGAACCTAGGTGCTACCTCGACAAAATTTCTTGGTGAGACGGCTCAGCTCGCAGTTTCAGATGAAATGCTAGGACGGGTATTTGATGGCCTTGGTAATCCAAAAGATAAAGGTCCAAAAATTGTTTCAAATCATAAGGTAGACTTGGTAGGTGCAGGAATTAATCCATACGCACGAGAAGAACCTTCTGAATTCATTCAGACTGGAATGTCTAACATTGATGGGATGAACACATTGGTAAGAGGTCAAAAACTTCCAATTTTCTCAGGCGCAGGACTTCCACATAACTTACTAGCATCACAAATTGCGAGACAAGCAAAGGTGCTTAATGCATCAGAGAATTTTTCCGTAGTCTTTGCTGCAATGGGAATTACAAGTGAGGAGGCAAACTTTTTTGTAAAGCAATTCGAAGAAAGTGGCGCGCTTGGAAGAACCGCTCTATTTCTCAATTTATCATCTGATCCATCAATGGAAAGGCTTCTAACTCCAAGACTCGCATTGACCACGGCAGAATACCTCGCGTATGAAAAAGAAATGCATGTACTCGTAATTATGACGGATATGACTAACTATTGTGAAGCATTAAGAGAAATTTCTGCTGCTAGAGAAGAAGTACCAGGACGAAGGGGATATCCTGGTTACATGTATACTGACTTGTCATCATTATATGAAAGGGCAGGAAAGATAAAAGCAAGACATGGTTCCGTAACACAGATTCCAATTCTTACCATGCCTGCCGATGATATTACACATCCTATACCCGATCTTACTGGATATATTACAGAGGGACAAATTGTCATGAGCAGAGATTTGCATCGGGGAGACATTCATCCACCAGTAGATGTCTTAACAAGTCTTTCACGACTTATGAATCAGGGTATAGGAAAAGGTAGAACACGAGAAGATCATAGAAATCTTGCAGACCAATTGTATTCATAATATGCACAGGGTAAGGATGCAAGATCATTAGCTGCAATAGTAGGTGAAGAGGCTCTCAGTGATCTTGACAGAAAATTCTTAAAGGTTGCTAACAACTTTGAGAAAAAATTCGTCAATCAAGGAATGGATGAAAACCGTTCAATTGAACAAACCTTGGATATAGGATGGGAATTACTTAGCGAGCTATCCGATTCGGAACTTAACCGTATAAAACCGGAATTCATAGAAAAATACAGAAAAAAACCCCTTGGAGATTCATAGAGATGCCATCAACGATAAACATCAGACCAACTCGTCTTGAATACATACGAACTAAACGCAGGATCAATATAGCAAAAAAGGGTCTGAAATTATTGAAACTTAAAAGACAAGCACTCATTTTGGAATTCTTTAACACAAGCAAAAGCGCTGCCTCGCTTAGAAGTGGACTTCAGTTGGAGTTGTTAAAGGGTTACCAATCCATTCGGTTGGCAGAGATGCTGGCAGGTTCAATGAGACTTGAAAATGAAGCTATGAAAATTCCTCAACTTAACAAGCTACAAATTACTCCAAAAAATGTTATGGGCGTTCGAATTCCAAAAATAGAAGGTGGACAGGGCAATCAAGCTTTGACAGAACATCTATTAGAATTACCCCCGTCAATTAATGAGGCAATCAAGACCTTTCAGACTGTACACAAAATGGTTCTTGATGTTGCAGAAAAGGAAACAACACTTCGTAAACTTTTACTTGAAATAGAAAAGACAAAACGAAAATCTAATGCAATCGAAAATGTCTTTATTCCAAGATTATTAGGTGCAGTTAAATTCATTACATTTAGACTAGACGAGATGGAAAGAGACACTTTCATTATGTTAAAGACCGTCAAACGAAAGATGGGAGAAAGAGAACAAGAAGCCCAAAGCAAAAAGGAGAAGGAAATTCTTGCCTAATTTTAAAAATCCAGAACAAAGAAAATTTTTTCTGATAGTAAGAGCATTTAAGCTCGGAAATATTCTAGCTACAATAGCTTTAGCCTTATATGCAGGGAAGCACTTTTTGGGAATTTAAAATGTCATCAGCAGAAAAATACGTTCACTCGCTCAAAAAAATAAAAGAAGCCGAAGAGCAAACCGAACAAGAAATTGAGATTCAGAAAAAAAAAATGACTGATGACATAAGAAATTATGAAGCTGAAATCTCTAAATCAATCGCTGATGCTAAAATCGAAGGCGAAAGATTAGTTGAAACAACTGTAGAAAAATCAAAAATGAAGGCAAATGCCGAAACAGAGAGGATAGTAGAAGAGGCAAAGGAAAAATCAAAGAATAATGCATCACGCATTGATTCGGGAAATGTAAAGGAGATAATTGATATCTTGTTACAAGAGGTATAGATTTGGTTCTTAAACCAGTTCCTATGGCAAGAATTGCTGTACTTGGTCTTAGAAGTGAGAGACAAGATGCGATCTCTATCCTTCATGATCTTAACGCACTGCAACTGGAACCACTTTCAAAGGAAGCCGCTATTCTCCTTCGAAATGAGCGTGACAATGATTTACCCCGACAAGTTTCTGATAACCTTCTTAGAATGAAGGCACTCAGATCAGTACTACCTGCAATTGAAGTTTCACAATGTCAGAGATTTACTTCCCTCGACCAGCTACTCAGGGCTGCTCAGTCTATCTATATAGATAACCAAGTTGCGTTGATAGAGAAAGAACGAGAAAATCTCTTGACTCAATTAAAAAACACTGAAAACAACCTAAAACTAGTTGAAGAATTTTCATTTTTTCCAGAAGATTTTAATGTCTTACAATTAAGAACTGCTCACTCCTATTTTGGCAGAGTAGATTCAAAGAAATATTCTGGATTCAAAAAGGCTCTAGATGTTAATAGTCAAGATGTTTTTATCTATCCAAAGGAAGGAAAAGAAATAACCCAAGTAGTTCTTGTAACATTCCCAAACTTTCCAACACATGCACTTGCAACTGTAGTTCAAGAATATGATGTACAGATGGAAGCGGTACCAAAGCTAGAAGGTAAGGCAGACCAGCTACTCAAGACGCTTAAATCAAAACATTCTGAAATCTCTCAAAAACTAAAAGAAATAGATAAACAATTAAGTGAAATCTCGAATATTCATTATGCAAATATAATATGCATAGAAGAACAGCTTGAAATCGAAAACAAGAAACTTGAAGTCATTGATAACTTGGGAGTTACGTCTGATTCATTTGCTATTGAAGGATGGATACCAAGATCTAAGGTTAAACATCTAAGAGAAACATTCGAAAAGCATGCTAAAGGAACTCTACTATTTGAACTTGAAACAGATGAGAAGCCTCCAACAAAATTTGATAATCCCAAACGATTCAGGCTATTTGAAGCCTTTATTCGATTCTATTCGTTACCAGAGGGCAAAGAATTTGATCCAACTCTAATTTTTGGTTTAATCTTTCCAGTTTTTTATGGAATGATGGTAGGTGATGTAGGATACGGACTGGTCATACTTCTTGTCTGCAGATGGGTTATTCGAAGGATTGATGGTGGAAAGAAAAATGTAAACATCATGCCCCTAATGTTGCGAAAGTTTGCAATGACTATACTCAAAAAAAGACAAATGGCAAAACTAGCAAGAGCTATGACTCCTGGTGCTATCATTGCAATTGTCTTGGGATTCACATTTAATTTGTACTTTGGATTCCATCTTAATGGATATCTATTCAACTTTCTAAATTCAACACTTGGTTTGCATCTACCATCAGACGGAAACATATTCAATCCAATCCATAGTCTAAGGAAACTCCTTCTAATCAGTGGATACATTGGTCTTGGAATGGTTACATTTGGCCTAATTCTAGGTGTTATAAACACGTTAAGGGAAGGCCATAAAAAACATGCCATTGGTAAGATAGGTTGGCTAGTCTTTGGTTGGGGTGTAGTACTTACCGGCCTTGCACTGATGCATCATCAACACATTAACCCAATTCACCATACCGAGGGTTTCTTCTATGTTGGTTTGCTCGTAGGAGGAATCGGACTAATGTTCGTGGGTGAGGGTCCAAGAGCAATTATGGAGCTGCCTTCTATTGTAAGTCATATACTTTCATACACAAGAATTGTAGGGATACTATTGGCATCTGTTATCTTGGCTGATGTCATTGACTTTATTTTCATCAAAACCTTGCATCACTCTATTCCTTTCATCATTCTCGGGACTGTAATTCTCTTTATAGGTCATATATTCAATATCATAATTGGTGTCTTTGAGCCTGGTATACAGGGAGCAAGGTTAGTCTATGTGGAGTTTTTTTCCAAATTCTATCATGGCAATGGAAAACCCTTCAGACCATTTGGTACCTCAAGAAAGTATACCTATGACCAATATGAGATAAAGTAAAAATTATAGAAATTCTAATAATATTTTAGTTCATTAACATCTAAAGTTCTTGTACAATATCGGCATCTTAACACAAGTCCTGTCTTGTCAACAACATCCATAATTGGTTGAATGTCTTCATCACTATTTGTTACACAATCAGGATTTGAACATCTGAAAATCCTCTCAATTTCGTTTGGTAGAGTTACACGTCGTTTCTCAACTAATTTGTAATCTCGAATAATGTTTACAGTTGCTTTCGGGGCGATAAGAGCAAGCTTGTTAGTGTCAGCATCCTGTAAGAATCTATTTTCCACTTTTATGATATCTTTCTTTGCAACCTTTGAACTTGGTACATTTAGAGCTATAGTAATCACGTTTCCGTCTTTACCATCGATTCCTAATGCACTTAATACTTTCAAACCTTTTCCAGCCTCGATATGATCGATCACGGTACCATTCTTGATCTTTCTCACAATAAGGTCAGACTCTGACATTGGAATAGTTTGTATACCACTCATATTTAACATTGAATCGTCAATGAGCAATTCTTTTTTCCAAAAAGATATTGTCTCAGTAAGAGATTTTGATAAACAAAAGTTTGAAACGATATTTCAGGCAACTGATAAGATACTAGAGATGAATCAAAACGAACGAAGAGAGATCGGTCGTGGAAAGACTCTAGGATATTTATTTTTTGAACCTAGTACTAGAACAAGATTAAGCTTTGAATCAGCTATGGCATCGATAGGTGGGACCTCAATCGGGATAGCTGATGCCTCATCATCCTCAGCAAGAAAAGGGGAAAGTCTTGCAGATACTGTAAGAATTATGTCCCTATACTCCGATGTCCTTATTCTCAGACACCAACTTGATGGTTCTAGTAGATTTGCTGCTGAAATATCAGAAAAACCGTTGATTAACGCAGGAAGTGGTACAGAGGAACATCCGACACAGGCAATACTTGATCTTTATACCATAAGAAAAGAAAAGAAAAAAATTGATAATTTGAAAATAGGAATCATCGGAGATCTAAAGTACGGAAGAACTGTTTATTCACTTTTATATGCTCTAAGCAATTACAAAGTTGATGTCAAACTCATATCACCCCCCGCACTCAAAATTAGATCTGATTCAACATATGAAATTAGAAAAAGACTCCAGTATAAAGAAACAAGCGATCTAGAAGATAACCTTGACGATCTAGATGTACTTTACATAACAAGAATTCAAAAAGAAAGGTTTGGGGACGTTGAAGAATATATTAAAGTAAAAGGAAGCTACAGAATAAGTCTAGAGCTACTAAAGAAAATGAAGGATGATGTGATAATAATGCATCCACTTCCACGTCTTGACGAAATATCATATGAGATTGATTCAACAAAACAAGCTAAATACTTTAAACAAGCTCAATATGGTAAGGATACTCGTGCCGCTCTTCTTGCACTAATTCTGAATGAAAATGGAATTTGATAATCTACTGTCATGATATTAAATTCACAATAAAAATTAACTATTCATTAATGATGTACTTATGTTACCATTAATTTGACATGTTCCATGTCATCATGGGCTTGAAATTCCTTTGTCATTTCTCGGACCTTTATGACATCTCCGTTTAGAATAAACAATTCGAGACATTTGTCGTTCTTAATTTTGCAATGAAGATGAGTCTGGATTATATCTTCGTACTTGTGTTTTATTTTTGTTACAGATTCTTCGTCGTCTTCTTCGTGAGTAACTGTAAGTACACATCCTACCTCTCCTGTTTGTTTTTCCTTTTCTGATTTGTCTGTTAATAGCATCCGAATTCCTGCTCTAATCAACTCTGATCTCCCAGCGAATCCAAATTCCTTTTGAAGTTCGTCCATTTCTCTTAACATGGTTTCATTAAGCGATATGCTAACAATTCCCATGAAAATCAGCAGTTAATAATAATATTTAAAGTTAATATGCATTAATTATTAACTTTTATGTGATAAATGATATTAGAATTAATAATAAAGAGTTATTAATTAATAACACGTTAGTAATTTAGTGAAATTAGGAAAGAAAGTAGCAATTGCAAGTGGAGGAATTGTAACTGCAATAATGGCTCTAATTGGAATGTCAAACACAGATCTTTTGGAACAAAAAATATTTTCAAATTCAGGAAATTCCAATAATACAATCATATCTTCAACAAAGATGAAAGTTGCTGCATCTTTTTTCCCATTATATGATTTTGCAAGAAATATAGGAGGTAACAGGTCTGATGTCTATAGTTTTCTACCAATAGGACAAGAGCCTCATTCATGGGAACCAAGCATCCAACAGATTGAAGAACTAAAAGGAACAAAGCTATTCATCTATAATGGTGCTGGCATGGAAGCATACATCTCTAAGTTTAATTCATCTGGAGAATTTTCTTTCATGTCATTTGTCAAGGCTACACAAGGTATTACTCTATTGAAAGCGGATGCAGCTGAAGATGATAAGGAAATTCTAGCTCAAGGGGGGATGGATCCACACGTATGGAATGATCCAGTACTTGCCGAAGAAGAGGTAACAAACATTAAAAATGCGATGGAAAAAGCCGATCCTTCCAATAGGAAATACTACGAAAACAACGCAAATGTTTACATTGAAAAATTGGCCAAACTAGATAATGACATAAAAACTGGGTTACAAAACTGTAAAAAAGATACGTTCATTTCATTTCATAATGCGTTTAACTACTTTTCAAATAGGTATAATGTTCATGAAGTATGGATATCAGGGATAGCACCGGAAGCAGATATTCCACCACAAGATATTCAAAGAATAATTCAAATAATTAAAGACAAGGACATGAAAGTAATCTTTTCAGAGGATTTCGTAGATCCTAGACTTGCCAATATTCTGGCTGACGAAGTTGGTGCACAGGTTCTTCTCCTAAGTCCACTAGAAGGCATAAACCAGACTGAACAACAGCAAGGAAAAACATATCTAGACAAGTGGTACGAAAATTTACACAACTTGAGGACTGCTTTGGAATGTCAGTGAGTGCATTAGAAGTAGAAAATGTTTCAGTGAGCCATAATGGAGTTATGGCAGTGAATAAAATTAGTTTTAGTGTTAAGGAGGGAGACCTTTTGGGTATCGTTGGACCAAATGGTGCTGGCAAAACGACTTTGTTTAGGACCATTCTAGGATTACAAAGTTATCAGGGAAGAATCAAATTGTTCGGATACGAAGGAAATCAATATGCCTCACTTCTTCCATTGATCGGATACGTACCTCAAAAAGTAATTTTTGAGTCAAACTTTCCCGTATCTGTCTTTGATGTTGTAGCTATGGGGATTTTGCCAAAAAATAAGTTAGTTAAGGGTATTTCAATGATACAGAATTGTGGATGTTTCTCAAATAGAATATTTAACTCTTCAAGCAAAGATAGCGAAAAAATAGAAGAAGCATTAAAGATTGTCGGGTTAGAATCCTTCAAGAATAGAAGAATCAGTGAACTATCGGGAGGAGAGCAGCAACGAGCTTTTATTGCAAAAGCTCTTGTTAAGGAACCAATTTTGTTGATACTGGATGAGCCAGTTACTGGTGTGGACATGGAAGTTCAAAATAAATTCTATTCAGTGCTCAGAAAAGTCAATAAGGAAAATAAGATCACTATAATATGGGCTTCACACGATCTTACTGCAATTTCAGATCTTGCAACTAGTGTAGCTTGCATGAACAGAGAATTATTTTTCCATGGTGAAAAGGATGAATTCTTTTCAAACAAAGATCTACTAAAAACTTATTCTGAATCAGCGATGCAATTGCATATGCATAATCACGAATTGTGATTATATGATCTCTGATCTGTTAGCATATGGGTTTATGCAAAGGGCATTGATTACAGGAATAGCAGCAGCAATTTCTTGTTCTATGGTGGGTCTTTTTCTTGTATTAAAAAGATATTCTCTTTTTGGTGATGCTCTTTCTCATATGGCATTTGGTGGAATTGCTTTGGGATTTTTTCTTAACATATATCCAATTTGGACTGCAACCATAGTTTGTGTTACAACTTCATTGGGAATTACAAAATTAAGAAAGAGCACCAAAATATCAGGAGATGCGGCCATTGCCGTTTTGTTATCATCGGGTCTTGCAATCGGTGTACTGCTGGTAAGTGCGTCTCATGGGTTTACGATAGATCTTTTTAGCTTTCTCTTTGGAAGTATTTTGTTGACCAGTACCAGTGATATGTTATTGATTGTGGGAATAAGTTGTGGTGTAATTGCAGTTATAATTACTCTTAGAAAACCATTACTACATTTCACTTTTGATGAAGAACAAGCAAAAATAAATGGGGTTCAGGTAGATAAGCTAAATTATCTTTTCATCTCTCTGGCAGCTGTTACCGTAATTGTAACAATGAGATTGGTAGGAATTTTACTTATTTCTGCACTCATAGTTTTGCCTAACCTGACAAGCATGATGATGGGTAAAGGATTTAAAAAAACCATATTGTTATCAATTTCTCTTTCAATTTCTGGGGTAAGTAGCGGTATAATACTCTCATACTATGTTAACCTTGCACCATCTGGAACCATCGTAGTTATATTAGTAGCAATGTTCTTGGTTTCTTTGTTTGTCAAATCTTTAATCCAATTGCAAAAAAAGAATACTCAAGAAATTGTAAAAAATGATTTGGTAAAACAAACATAAAAGATTATTCTTTAATTTCTTAGCAAAATTTGTGATATTGTGATAAAAGCGAGAAATGTGCAAACATGTTTTTATAGTAGCCGGCGATCTTCCAGAATAATGAAGTCAAAACCAATTGGCGCACTATTGGGTGTTTTGGCTCTAGTTGCTATCCTCGGTGTAGCACCAGCATTTGGACAAACTGCAGCTGAAATAGATATGTCAAAAGGTGCAGGCGCTAGTCAAAATGCAGACTGCGTTGCTGCAAAGAATTGCTTTACTCCAAATCCATTGACTGTTGCACCAGGAACAACGGTAACTTGGAAAAATACTGACACCGTAAGTCACTATGTGACAAGCGGAGTGCCAACAGACAATACAACTGGAACAGTGTTTGATAGCGGTAATTTAATCAAACCAGCTGGCACATACCAATTTACCTTTGCAAATGCGGGAACATTCGACTACTTTTGCACTGTTCATCCATGGATGACAGGTCAAGTAATTGTGAGTGCAACAAATCCACCAAGTCCACCACCTAGTGGTGGAAATTCAATGGAGAAAATGTCTACCGATGGTTCGGTTAAGGTATCAATCACTACAACTCCAGCTGCACCAACTAGTGGTCAACCATTATCTATTGCTCTGACATTCACAGATGCTAGTGGAAACAAAATAAATCATCAGAACTATGCAATTACTGTAACACAAGGAGGTACTACACTAATTGACAATGCAACAGGTCACACTCATACTGGAGATGATATACAAGCAACACAAGCTATGACATCTTCCGATCCAGTTGATGTAGGGATCACATTGAATGGCGTAGGTCTTCCAGGAACAGATCCAGCAACATGGACTGGTCCTAAAGGCGATATGCTAAGCTTTCACGTGGTACCAGAATTTGGTCCAGTAGCATCAATAGTTCTTGCAATTGCTATAACAAGCATTGTAGTATTTGCAGCAAAGACTAGAGTGATTCCAAAACTCTAAACTTTCTTTTTTATCCTTGTAGGTGTTAATCTCATATCATGTAATTCTATAACCATCATTGTGCTATAGTAAAGCTGTTTAGGTGAGTATATGAGAGATTTTTATAGCGGCTTAATTTTATACAGAATAATGAAGTCAAAACCAATTGGCGCACTATTGGGTGTTTTGGCTCTAGTT
>CAZIHN010000012.1:0-28050 GCA_964538845.1 uncultured Nitrosopumilaceae archaeon
TGTACTGACGACAGAGCTGCAGAAATAGCGAAACAAATCGGTGGTTAAACACCAACCTTTTCTCTTTTTGTTTAACACTCATAATGAATATATTCTCTAGCTAACGGTTTTCTTTTATGTCGATAAATCAATCTGTTCTAATTTGTGACCAAGTAGCACCTATCTTAAATGAGATTCTACAAAAGAACGGATTAAAGATCGTATATGACCCAGAAATTACAACCGAACAAATTAAAGCAAAGATATCCAATTTTGATATTGTAATAGTTCGAAGCAGAACAAAAATTACTAAAGAATTGATTGAAAGTGCAACTCAATGCAAAATTATAGCTCGTGTGGGTGTTGGACTTGACAATATAGATGTAGATGCAGCCAAGGACCGAGGAATTCGTGTCATTAATGCAGCAGAAGGAGCAATGAACGCCGTAGCAGAACTTGTCTTGGGAATGATGCTTTCAATGGCTAGGGAAATACCACGAGCTGACAGAGAGATAAGAAATGGTAAATGGCTCAAAAAAGAACTAATGGGAATTGAATTATCGGGAAAATATCTCGGAATAGTAGGATTAGGTAATGTAGGAAAAAGACTTGCAAAGCTCGCTCGAGCACTTAACATGAACATAATAGGCTATGATGTAGTTCCAATTCCAGATGATTTTACCAAAGAAGTCGGATTGATTAAAGCAGACGTTGATACACTAATTTCAAGTGCTGATTTCATATCATTCCATGTTCCTTTAACTGAAACTACGTTTCATTTAGTAAACTCACAAAGGATATCGAAAATGAAGAGGAGCGCTTTCATCATAAATACATCAAGAGGAGAAATCATCGATGAGGATGCGTTGTATAGTGCACTCAGAGAAGGAAAATTAGCAGGTGCAGCTTTGGATGTTTTTGAAAAAGAACCAGCAACTGGAAATAAGTTAACTACTCTTCCAAATGTAGTGTGTACACCACATATAGGCGCACAAACAAAAGAAGCACAAAGGTTAGCGGCAAATATAATAGCAGAGAAAATAATAATGATTCTTCGCGGCGTTTTGTAAAAGTACCAATAAAAATAAATTAGTTTCTCCCAGAAAATCTAAAAAGAATAATGATGCGAAGGTTTCATACCGAGATAATTCCTTTTTGAAGTAAATATTGCAATGCATGACCGAATTCATTATCTGATATGGAATCATCGGACCACCACTTTGCATCATTCAGAACCCATTTTGGAATATTTATTATTTTCTTGTTCTGATAGTTTGGAACCTCGATGATGTTAAAACTCATTAATTCTCTGATTAATCCAGCATAATCGCTATTGTTAGGTATTCCTTGGAACCAAGATCTTACGAGTTCTTTGTAATATGGAGGAATTGCAATCTTGTCAGAATCAATCAATTTGAAATAACCACTACTTTTTGATCCGGAATATTCAGCATCAATGCGATACGTTCCCGGAGCGTAATTTGTTTTGTAAAAAGGTAGAGGTGCACTTATGGTGTCATTAAGATTTGATATTTGGATAGGAATGGGAGAGCTAGTCTTACCTGCAGAATCTGTAATGTGAAGTATTAATTGATTTCCAATTAATTCTGAGATGTGAATAGTAACAGACAAAAAATCACCATATTCGTAGACCTGTTTATTAGTATAGACTGAAACAGATGGAGTTGCTGAACTGACCTGAGAATTAAAATATAAAAGTATTAAAATTAATATTGAAATTTTTCTGTTCATGTACATGATTGGATAGAAAAAATGATTTTCATAAATAGGCTTCCATACAATTCATCTATTTTATTCCAATAGTCTGCAGAATTTTCTAACAGAATATAAAGGGTAAATCTGTAGTTGCGAATATGACCAGTTCCCAGGATCAAATTTGGCTAAAGATGTGGAAAGAAAACTCCTCTGAACTTAGGGTGAAGGCAATGGAATGGAGAAAACAAAATACCCTCACAAGAGTTGAGAGACCAAGTAGGATCCAAAGAGCAAGAAGACTCGGGTACAAAGCAAAACAGGGCATAGTTATTGTAAGGATGAGAGTAGGTAAGGGTAATATGCGCAAGAAAAGGCCAGTGGCAGGAAGAAGACCTAAGCATTTAGGCGTCTTAAGAATAAAACCTGCACTTAGTATGCAGAGAGTAGCAGAAAGAAGAGTTTTGGAAAGATATCCAAACATGAATCTTCTTGGTTCATATTATCTCTATCAAGATGGGCTTTATCTCTGGTACGAAGTGATACTTGCAGATCCATGCCATCCGAGAATATTGAAGGACAAAGAGATCCGGGGAAAACTTGCTGGTTTGAAGAATTGAAGATACTTGCCCCTTTGTTATCTATTGTGATATTGAGTTTATTTCTTTCACCAGCATTTGCATCAGAGCCAACAATTATACAAAATTCTCCACTCAATTATCCTGGAATAAAATGGGATTGGCCTATCATGACCGGAAATTATACGTTTAAAGTGGTTACAATTTCAAATTATGACATGAAAAATGTTACATTTAACCTAAACAATAATGAACTAATTTTTACAGGAAATACTACTCATCCTGGAAATATTGCTGAAATTGAAATCCCAACGAATCTAATAGGTGGTAACCTTACGGTTGTCCAAGATGGAAAGCCAATTTTACCAATAATAGTACCAGGCAAAGATAGCTCCACTATCATGTTAAAATTTAATGAGACCGGTCTGATTACAACAACTGTTAAAGGAACTACTTATCTCCCAGAATTCACAGGAATGGTTTCATTTGTGTTAGTGGCATCAGTTGTGACCGTCCTCTTTACGAGACGAATAAGCAAGATTTAGTATCCATTCATGTAGTCTTCCCACATGTTTGCTCTGGTAGTAAGTTTATTCATTTCATAGAATATTCCACCCACAATTCCTGCTTGATAAAATGCGTATAGATATACTTGAGAATGAGAAGGATCACTGTGCGAGAAACTTAGTGAAATCATTGAAAAGAAAATATAAGTTCCAATGAATGTAAAAAACCTGCTAAAGAAACCTTCCATTCCAACTATTCTTTTTGTTGCTGCAGCCATTATTGTTATACTTGAAATAATAAGAAATGTTAGCCCTCCATTTGATTGTATGAACTCGGTCAACCATGGAATTAATCCATCAGTAAAGATTGATTTCTGCGGAGAATGGGCTCCCCCATGAAGTGCAAATGAGACTGAAGTAAAAATAGATCCCATCATAAACAAAAATAAGAAACCTTTGAAAAAGGCCCTTTTAAGAGGACCTCGTGATTCTGAAGGTTGCATTACTCTGTCAGCCATTTTAACCCCATAAAGAAAACCGATTCCAAAAGATGGTATGAACATCAAATCAATGATTAGCGGTGTTTGTCTTGTTAACTTGTCAATGGTTGGACCAAATATTAGAAATACAACGAGAGCCAGCGCAGCAGCTCCTATAAAGATGGAAAGGTCTATCCAACTCTTGGTATGTCTCATGTCAATTAGATCTGTACCCCACTCGTCCAATCTGATTTTCTTTCTAAAAAATGAATTAAAAAATGGAATCCAAAGGATTTTGCCTATTTTATCAACTCATTTTACCTTTTTATTTAACCTGTTCACAATTACCCAATGAAAACAGTTGTAGCAATAGGAATTGGAACTGTTCTCATAATTTTTGGGACAATCTTTACGCTACAAGGGGAGTCGATTGTAGGTCCATCAACATCGTTTATGTATTCAAATCCACATTGGATTACTAACGGAAAATTGATTGTTTCGGTAGGAATAATAATATTTGTCTCAGGTATCCTACTTAGTTTACGACACCCAAAGTCATAGTCGATCTTACTTTCTCTAATTTGCGAATCTTCTTAGTAATCAAATTATCCATCTGAGATTCTGTATCAGCTTCGGCTTCCACTACAATATCATAGTCTCCATATACAATCCTCGCATCCCTCACCCTGTCTATTTTCAACAATTTTTTAACAATTTCATCTTCTGATCCTAATTCACAACCGATCAAAATGTATGCTTTTTCCATATTATAGTAATCTCAAAGGATCTTAAATCCTTATTCCATAAATGGATATATGTTGTTAGACTCTCTTGAATGGATAATGAAGGTGTAGTCAATCAAATCCTTTTTGCCTTGTTTTTAGTTTAGTTAAATTGTAGAATTTTTAAATGGTGGATTATAGGAATTAAGTATGGGTTTGTTTAAGAGGACGAAAAAAAAGGATGAAACTGTTGACCAAATGAAACTATTGCTTGATGTTTTTGATTTTAATGACCTTCTAACTTTTTGCAATAATGTTGTTGGAGAGGAACCAATTCTTGACGAAGAACATCTGTCTAAAACTCAAATACTAGATTTCATTTGGGAAAAATATTATAAACAAAAGTTGAGTTTTTCTCAACTTAAGGATTATGCCCTGAAGCATGGCATTATAGAGGAAAGGTTTTTTGAATAAATTATTTTCTCTCTCGTTTTCTTGTCGCGCAGTAACGAAATATGTAAATGAATTTTGATACTCCTTAATTGGAATTATTATAAACAAAAAATACATGATTTATTACCTTTAGATGAATGAGACAAGGAATAAAGAAATCCAAAGAGCGATTGAAAAATAATTTCTATAGAATGGTGTACTATCTTGCCAAAAGTTTAAACACTATTAAAAAATGTCTCACGTTGGTATAGATGAATTTCAATAAGTCTGCATCAGAAAAAAATATAGATGAAGGTATTAGCTTTGCTAATCTTGCTAAACATAAACAAGCTATATCATTTTTTGACAAAGCATTAAAAGTTGATCCTAATAATGTAGATGCCTTGTATTATAAAGGAATGTCTTTGATAGAATTGAACAAGAAAAAAGAAGCTGTATCTTATTTTGAACGAATTCTTGAAAAGAATCCAGAACACGTGGCAGCCTTAAATAATTTAGGAAATCATTATTCGGAAATAAAACAATTTGAAACAGCAGTGGAATATTATAATAAAGCTATAAGAATAGATCCTGATTATATTCCTGCGTTATACAATAAAGCTATTACTACAATAAGGTTGGAAAAATTTGTTGATGCTTTGGATTGCCTAAACAGAGTATTATTCAAAGAATCCAACAATATATCGGCTATGTATTACAAAGGAATTGTTTTGGGCAAGCTAAAAAAACACGATGAGGCTATAACTTGTCTGGAAAAAGTATTAGAAAGGGATCCCATTAATTATGAAGCAATGTTCTACAAGGGAACTGAACTATCAGAACTTGGAAAATATAAAGAAGCAATATTGGTTTTTGATTCAATACTCAGAGATCACCCAAAAAACGGCACAATAATTTATGCCAAGGCTAGAAACAAGGCACAAATAGGAGAGACTGAAGATGCACTTGTTCTTCTTGCAGAATCAATATCTCATTATGGAAAGACCATAAAGAATTGGGCACTCAAAGACTCGTCATTCGATAAGATAAAAGGGGATCCCAGATTCAAGACTATAGTGAAGTAAAATGTCGGAAGAAATACTGAGAACGGTAAAGACTTTACTCCAATCAAGAAAAGGAGACCCAAAACGACTGAAGGAAATCCTTGAAACTCTAAAGCAAGGAACGCCCATCGTCATGTCAGATTACCGATACATCCAGAATCTTTCATCGGGAGATTCTGAAAACCTTGAGGAAAAGAGAAGTACAATCGTTACCTCATCTAAGGACAAGTCACTAGAACTCCTAAGAGTCAGACTAGCTGAAGGAGAAATAACAATTGAGGAATTCAGAGTACTAAAAAAAGCTTTAACAGAAGATTAGATTAAGGATGAATTCACCTAAAATCTTAAATCTATAAGAAATCACTTAATATCGGGTAAGGAAATTGTACAGTAATAATAGCTATGACGATAAGGAATTAATTTTGCCTTCAATTAAAACTGGTTTAATGGGAAGCATTCTTTTTTCATGTGGTGATTGAAATTGGCGAGAAATGAACCACTACCCCCAGCACCAGTTTTAATGACATGTTTTGGTCACTGCGGAATAGGTCTCGGGGCTGAATCATATCGAAGACTATTGTTAGATGTCGGGGCTAATCCATTAAAACCAACCTTAAAAGGTGAAAAGCAAGAAATGGCTGTTCTCAAGAGATACGGCAGCACAATTTTACGATTTCCAAATTCCTATGGCGGAAGCGAGATCCCATTAATCCCTCGGGCATTGTTAATTGATTTGGATCCAAGAGCAGCTAACCTTATTTTGCAATCATATCCGGATCTGTTTGCTCTACGTGACAAACATGTAATTGCAGGTTCCGGAGGTGCGGCAAGAAATTGGGGCGAAGGTCGAAGCAGATTCATCAAAGAGGTAAGTACAAAATATGATATGCAAAAACAACTCGCAGGACTTTCTCCAGAAGCAGTTAGAGGATTCACTGTACCTTTTGCTATGGCCGGAGGAACTGGGAGCTCTTTTGCTTGCGCCTTTATGCAATATATAAAAAAGGATACTAAGGAACATGCCACAATTTCATCTTTCGGATTATTGCCAGAATTTGGGTGGGATCCTGTCATCCTAGAGGCTGCAGCGATAAACATCGTAATGAATCTTGAATACCAAATAAAATACAGCGACTGTCCAGTTCTATTTTCAAACAAGAGATTGCGAGAACTTGCTCAAAAACATGAAAAAAGGTTAGACAAAATCCCATCAATTATTGATGATCTTCCAAAGGAACGCGAGGTAGGTTGGAAAGATTATAGAGGTATGAATTTGATTGCCGCTAACTCGATTGCTATGTTCATTGCATCTTTTGCAAGGGAAACAGAATGGGACATGTCAAATTATAGAACTTGGTTAGCTACGAAAAGACCAAGATTTGCAATTCCATGGGTAATTCCAATAATTCCTGAAGAGAGACAGTGGAGTGACGATCTGAAACCGGGTACAAAACACAATACTATGGAAGGAATTGTTGAACATATCCACAAAAGAGAAGATGGCATACTTTTTGATATTGATGAAAATGATATCCGTGATAAAGGTGGACCAAAGGATTCTTGTTGCGCTCTTGTAAAGATTAAAGGTGAGTTTGAAGCAAAAGAAAGAGACACGTTGAAGAATATGATTAAGGACAGATTCCATATTGAAGAAACAAGAATGATTTTCATTAAGGTACCAATTTTAGATACTGAACAGGCAAATGTTACTATTTTAGTGAATACTAAGGCAATTGGACCAAAGATATTAGAAATTGCAAGTGAAGCAGAAGCTTCATGGGATGCCTTTAAAGGCGAGTATGGAAAATGGGGACTTTCAACTGAGGAATTCAAACAAAGCCTCATGGACGTAGTACATGAGTTTAGCTAGGAATGGCGGACTTTCTCTTACTTGAAAGACTTGGTGGTCGAATTAAGGAAAATAGAACACAATTAAAGGATATTGAAGATTCACTTGCTACAGTAAATTTTAGAATTCATGAAATACCACTTAAGAGTCCTACGGAATCAACTTTTGCAAAGATGATAGGTGAAGAATATTATGATGAAACAGCTGATCTTGAAAAAGCTAAGGAAAAACTAAATGCTCAAAAAGAAGAGCTAAGTAATAAGATTAAAGAAGATATTGCTACCTTCATAGCGGATTTCACATCACCTGATCTAGTCGTCCCGTTGGAGCCAAATCCAAAGATTGCTGATGGAGACACAACCTTTCGATACAAAAATGGTGCAATTTTCAACAACATATTCTCTATTCTTAGTGAATTGCTAGGTCTTAGTACTCCTATTCTTGTAAAGGATGTGTTGTTTTCTCCGTCAGAAATTGTAATAAAAGTGAGTGACGAATATGAAGCCAAACAAAAATTTCTTGCCAGCATGCAAGAGGTTCAGAAAACTCTTTCTATCAAAAAACAATAGTGATATTAAAGATTCAATCATAACCTTCTCAAGTTATCCATACTACGTATAAGATATAACGAGGTAAAAATAGTCGATAGTCGTGAAGAAAAAAACAAAGAAAATATTGCTAATCTCTATGGCTGCATTCTTTGGTATCATAATGGTGGGAAGTTCCACCGTTGCTTTACTCAATCCAGGATCTAATAAAACTACAAACAACTCTGGTATCACTATTACTGGTACTCCTGCAGATAATTATCCGGATAATAAGAGAACAACCTTTTGTGAAAGTGGTGGCGCAAACTCAAGCAAGTATATTATTGAATACAAAATACCTACTCCCTGTACTCAACCCCTGGGAATAACTACTGATCAATCGGATAATGTTTGGTTTACTGAATCTAATACCGGAAATTTAGCAAAATTCGATCCTGTTTCAAAAACATTTCAGGAATTTACAAATCAAGAATGGCAAAAAGGAGCGAAGTCTATGACCTGGGGCCTTGTCAATACTCCAGATGGAAACATGTGGTTTAGTGATTCTCAATACAACTTAATATGGAAATTTAGTCAATCAGATAAAGGGTACACCAAATTTGTATTTCCAAGAAGTTCCACACCTGATGGCTCTTTTCCACAAATGCTCCTCTTGGATGGGAAAGAGATTTTTGTAAATGACTTTACCGGCAAGAAGATAGGTGTATTTAACATAGATCAGACTGGACCAAACCTTGACGTGACATCTATTCCATCACCTGGAAATTATAATTTTACAAGCACAATGGTTTCAAGTCCTGATGGTAAGCTGTGGTATACAGTTTGGAATTATCAGCAAGGAGGATCTCTTATAGGATATGATCAAACAACAAGAAATTACACAGAGCATAGATTACCTTCTGAAATCCAAGCACCAAACGGAATTTCTATTGATCCAATAGGAAGATTATGGATAACTGATACAGCAAGTAGTTATTTTCTTAATTTTGATCCTAACACGAACCAATTTACAAAATTTATAACTTCTCCTGCCCCCGTATCATCTTACGGAAATTCTTCGGGTTTAATAAAAACCCCAATAACAAGGCCATACTGGAATCATGTTGACGACAAAGGGAGGTTGTGGTTTAATGAACAAGTTGCAAATAGCATAGCGGTGTTTAATCCTGAAGACCAATCTCTAGTTGAGTATTTAGTGCCATCCAAGAATCCCAACTGGTCTGATTGTGGTTCATTGCAAGATTGTGGAGTAGCTCAGGTTCTTGATTTTACAGTAAATCATGACAAAGTATGGTTTACAGAATGGGTTGAAAACAACATTGGTGTCGTTGATTCCAGCGTTCCCTTACCTTTTACAGTAAATTCTTCGGAATCTTCAATCGAATTCCATCGTGGACAAAATGCAACCATTTCATTTACTATATTTCCAAAGGAAGTACTAGATACACCTATTTCCATTTTTACATCAAACGAAGCAGGGTTCAACAATCTATCAATAAAGACATCTGATAATCAAGTTATAGCTGAAAAACCAACAATTGTCAATATTAACACTTCTGCTGATTATTTTTCGTTACCGGGAAATTACAAGGTTCTAATAAGTGCAAGATACCATGATATAACCATCTCAAAATTTGTTAATGTAACAGTAGAATAAAGTGGTCCCAAAGCTAGACAATCAAATTGGTATTTCTGTCTATTGTACCTCTGCTAAGGGTTCAGGAGGAAAGATAAAATCATCACCAGAACAATTCTTTGTTTCAGAGGTACTTCGAGAAAAAACATTTGAAAAAATTTCATCTAAAGGTAATTACGTTGTTTACAAACTGAAGAAACGTGGTATCGATACAAACCATGCGCTAGATGACATTTTTAAAAAATATGGGTTGAAACTCAAGGCCTTTGGTCTTAAGGATGCTAATGCAAGTACAGAACAATATGTTTGTGATATGTTTTCTGGAAGGTTTACTAACACGTTAGTTACAAATAGATATAGTCTTGAAAAGATTGGTCTAGTTCAAAAACCATTAACAAAAAAGGATACGATAGGAAATCATTTCAAGATAACTATTGAAGAGGCAGATTTTCCAAGAATATCTCAATTTAAAGAATATGACAGAATTCTTAATTTTTATGGATATCAACGGTTTGGTAGCAAACGGCCGGTGTCACATATTATAGGCAAAGCACTATTACAGAAAAAATTTCATGATGCTGTGAATTCCATATTGGCCTTTACTTCTGAGTTTGATAAACCTCAGAATAATAGTATAAGAGAGATGCTCAAAGACGAATCCAATTATCCCAAAGTTCTTAAAGAAATTCCTTTTCAGATGGATGTTGAAAGGATTGTAATCGAAGAGATGATTGAACATAGTGATCCATTCAGAGCAATTCGTTCCATCCCAATTCAATTACGAAGATTGTATGTCCATTCATTTCAATCATATATTTTTAACTTGACTCTCTCAATGGCTTACGAAGATGATGAGGATTTGTTTGAACCGATGGATGGTGACGTCTGTTTTGACAAGGATGATAATCTTGGAAGGTATGAAAATCAAACATTACAAAGACTTGCCATTCCACTAGTAGGATACTCTTATTCAAAAAAGAATAGATTTGATAGATACATTACTAAGATTCTTGAGGAACAACAAATAAACAAAAAGGATTTTTTTATCAAAGAAATGCAAGAGTTAAGCGATGAAGGAGGTTTTAGACAGGCTTCTATTGTATGTAATAATTTTGGCTTGGACCCACCTAATATTGATTTTACCCTTTCAAGAGGATCATATGCAACCGTTCTCTTGCGGGAAATTATAAAACCAATGGATCCTATTGCAGCCGGATTCTAATCATTCTTTTTTTGATTTGATCTTTTTTGTTATTGTGTATTTGTCGGAAATACTTTCTTAATATATCTCGAAAGTACCGGATATTGAATTATTAAAGATGATAAAACAACTCCAAATGTTATAGTCTTCAATATTTCCTTAAATTCGCTTTCAGGAAGGGTTGCAACCAAGGCAACTGAGAGAGCTCCCCTCATACCGCCTATCATAATAATATTTCTCCATTGTCTTGTAGTCTTTTCTTTAGTAAATCTATTGGTTGCCGAAAGTATTGGGTAAGTAGATGCAGCTCTTGCAGCAAGAACAATCGTAAACGCCAGAATAATTAGAGGAAGGTTTTGCCCAATTCTTGTCACATCCATACTCAATCCTAAGTACAAAAATGCAACGGAATTTGCAAAAAACGCGATCATTTCCCAGAAATTTGATACATATGTTCCAGTCTTTTCACTAATGACATTTCTCCCTTTCATAACAAGGCTACCAAAATATAGCCCTGAAGAGGCTGCTGCCACTAGACCAGAAAGACCAAGGGCATTTGCAACTGCAACTGAACCAAAAAGTACAGCAACAGATAACGCAGTTTCCGAAAATGGCTCGTCCATCAACTTGTGAAGAGATCTGGCTCCAACAGAAATACCGAGACCCACAGCAATTCCTCCAAAAAATACCAATGCAAAGTGTCCCACCGTTTCAAGAATATTGACATTTATTTCATGTGTGCCAGTGGCAGAAAGCAAAGAACCTTGCGAGGCTGCTAATGCCATAATTGAAGAGAAAATAACTACGCCTGTCGCATCATTAAAACTAGCTTCTGATTCCATCAAGGTTGCAAGTGGTTTTGAGACGTTTACCCTCTTGAAAACCTCGATAACTATTGCAGCATCAGTAGGTGCAATCAGTGCAGCAAAAGCGAAAGCAACAATTGTGGGTAATCCTGCAAAATATGATAATAGAAATCCGCCAATTACAGTGGCCAAAGCAACTCCTACTGTAGCCAACAAGAGTGAGGAAATTCTAACCGCCTTAAATTGTTCTCGATCAACTCTCATCATTGCCTCAAAAATTAGAGGTGGAACCACAAAGTATAAAATCAGTTTTGGATCAACCTTAAATTCCGAAAGGTTAGAAAGTCCATAACCTTCAAAATGCAATATTGAAATTGTGATTCCAATTCCGACTAGAATCATTGTATAAGGAATTTTCACTTTGGTAGCTATTAATGAAGCAAGAAATATTGTTACAAGAAAGATCGGAATAATATATTCATTAGAAATAAGGTGACTTAGACTGATATCGACCATCCTGTAGTCTCATGTTTGCAAATTATAAAAATTGTTCCAAAAGCAGTTAATTTTGGAATTTTCAACTTACTTTCCTTCCTCTAATTGTTTTTTGCTACGAATAATATGAAATCCACAGAATACTCCTATTAAGATACAAACCATGCCTATTGCACTTACAAAAATATTTGGTTGCATAAAATAAAAAAGTCCAGAAAATGTTCCAAAAAGTCCTCCAATGAAAAACATTATCGATATTAATTTTAGTTTGATATCTGAGACTTTCGACATTATTTTTTGATGATTTTACTATACTTAAATATTAAGCAATCTAGCTATTTTATTGGATTTATTCTGAAATATTATCTTACATTACTCATCAAATAAATTCTTCACGTACTTTTTCTACAAACTTTGTATTGATTCTTATTTTTTCCAAAGTTTGAGCAAGTTTCATCTCCGTACCTGGAACCGGATGCTTTGTAAAAAATTTTTTTATCTCTTTTTCTTTTTCTATGCTTGATTCGATTGATACGCTTCCAATTATTCTGTTAAGCAAAGGATTTCCAACCCCAAACCTTGAAACTATTCCTTTCCAATTCTTTCTAATCCAAGGCCATACAAGCTCCTTGCCCTCTGGATTTGTAACCATTTTTGAAATTGGTTGAAAAAGATTTTGCGATCTTACTGCTTTTGAGAGCGTGAATTGAAGCGTCTTAGATAGCAGCTTTGTGTCTTGGAAATTAGCAAGTGAGCTTAGAATTCTTATCATCTCTTCTTGTGTAGGTGCCAAGCGATACATTGCAATCATCCTTTGATAAGTGGACAAATTGCCTTCCCATGCAATAATAGAATATACCGAGGCGCGCAAGTCAGGATTGAGTTTTCCTGTTTTTAAGAGAATTGAAAATCTTGAATTAGCTTCACATAAGATCTCTTCATCATTCAATCTTCCAAGAGAACTGATCACTTGGTTCCGAAGTAGAGCGTTTGTTGGCTTTTCGCCTATGAATGGATCCCAACCTAATCTTTGAAATATTTTTTTGAAAAATATGTGATTGAATTCCTTTATATCTGACCAGAATTCTTCTTTTGAGAAAAGTGTATAAAAAAAGTTTAGACTATTTACAATATCTGACAGAACTACATAGTCATCTTCTTCCTCATAATTTCTAAGAAAATCCAGATATTTCCTTAACGAAAACTGGTTCGACGTACAAAGGGCAAAAAGATCATTGTGTATACTCCAGCGATCAACATTCGATAATTTCTTTTCCTCAATTTTCCTTGCAAGTTTGTCTAGTGAATCCTCGTCATATTTTACGCGGTAAAATCCCTTCTGGCCATTATTTATCTTAAACCATTCCGATTTGAGAGGAATTGTAACTGACCCTTTCATTAACTTGGTGGTAATTTTTTCTCCATCTCTAACAGAAATTGGAATTATCCAACTTCCACTTTTTGTCTTACTATTTTGTTCCATAAGAAATCTCTTTTGTGTTAACCTTAACTTTGAATCAGTTAATTTTGTCTCTATAACCGGATGTCCTACTTGCCTTACCCATGAATTCATCATCTGTCTTACCGGCTTCTTTGATGAGGAAGCCAATGAATCCCATAAATCTTCAGTAGTCGCGTTTGCATACATGTGTTTTTTTAAGTACCTATGTAATCCTTCACGGAAATTTTCATGACCTATAAAATCTTCCAGCATAAGAAGGACACATCCGCCTTTATTGTAACTTATTTCATCAAATATTTGTCTCACATCTGCAGGACTTTTTACTTTTACATCAATAGGGTGTGACGATTTTAATGAATCAAGACCAAGTCCACCAGTCATCTCCGAAATTAAGAACTGGTCCCAAAAATCCCATTCAGGATATAAAGAATCTACTGCCTTTGTTGCCATAAAGGTTGCAAAGCTTTCGTTTAACCAAAGATCATTCCACCATTTCATAGTGACCAAGTCACCAAACCATTGATGTGCAATTTCATGTGCCATTACTTCGGCAATATGTTGTTTTGTTTCTGTTGACGAGGTTTTTGCGTCATAGAGAAGAATTGTTTCTCTAAATGTTATGGCGCCCCAGTTCTCCATTGCACCTGCAGCAAAATCAGGTATTGCGATCATGTCAAGCTTGGGAAGTGGATAATTGATCCTGAAATATTTTTGGAAATATGAAAGGAATTGTTTTGTAAACTCTAAAGATAACTTACCTTGTTCCTTTTTTCCACGCGTGGTTAAAACTCTTACAAGAGTATTTCCTGATTTACTCTGTATGGAGTCAAAATCGCCAACTCCAAGGTACAAAAGATAGGTAGACATTATGGGAGTCTTGGCGAATCTGTACAAAGTCTTTGAACCGATTCTTTTCTTTGATATTACAGGCATGTTTGAAATTGCCAAAAGACCATTATCTACAACTAGCGAAACCTCAAAACTCGCCTTTGCTTCTGGCTCATCCCAGCATGGAAATGCTCTGCGAGCATCTGCGGCCTCAAACTGGGTGGTAGCAAGATACCTTATTTTTCCTTTGTACTTGTACTTACTTCTGTAAAAGCCTACTAGTTTGTCGTTTAAGCAGCCGACAAAATCTATCATAATGGAAGCATTTCCAAAAATTTTCTGAGGTAAAATAAGGAGTATCTCTTCGTTTTTTTCATCGAGTTTTAATTTTGGCTTTATCTGCCTATTATTCCAGAAAATCATACACTTTCTTATTTTGAGCTCCGAAGCATTGAATACGATCTTATTTACAGGCCTTGTGACTCTAATCAGGATATTTTCTTTTCCTAGGAAGGTAAAATTACGAAAGTCTGGTTCGAACTGTAATTCATAGTTCACAGGAAAAACATCTTTCACAAGATTCTCATTCAGATATACACGTAATATACTTTCTAATTGAAACTAGGCCTCTACTATTGTTTACTTTAAACTCGTGAATTTAGTTGCATGATTTATTATACAAGAAAGATAGTTGAAAATTATTGGAAATTAATTCTTCCAATGTAACCTGACTAGTACTGTTACTGTCTTGTCAAATTCAATCTTAAGTCCATTTATTATAGAATAGTATGAGTGTACTCTCTGTCCAGCCCTTGTAAGTCTATAACCCTTCTGCAGAATGATCCCATTTTCTATGAGAAAATTGATCTTTCTATATGTTGATGTTTGTGGTGATTCACATATTTGTAAGATTTGGGGTATAGTTAATGGTGTATCCATTAATGAAGTCAATATGTTGTTGGTAATTTCATCAGAAAATAGTTTTATCATAATACCTGCAAACTCTCTGTTGATTACCCTATACCATCCATCTCCTAATTGAGACAAATATGAAGAAAGATCTCCTTTGTTGGCAAAGAGTTCCCTAATCTTGTTTGAAACCGACTCCTCTGGTTTTATCTCAAGTGGCTTATTCGGCAGCGCAGACCCCTGTGTCGCCATAGTGTTTACTTCATCATCTAGTGCTTATAAAATCGGGGGAATTTTTATCAAAATTTGTTTTCCATTCTGGTCAAAGAATGTCTTTTGTAATGTTCCAAAAATACAATCAAGTTCAGAGAAGATTTCCTAAAAAACAGACCTTTGATCTAATGGAGAATGTTTGATAACCAATGCACAAAATGCACACTGAAAAATACTACGGCAATTGCTTTTACTGTCTTGCCAGTTGTCATAGCTATGGTGTACTTTAGAATATCAAATTTTTTTGCACCGGCCACTATGGATATAACATCTCCAAGTATGGGAATCCAAGGAGAAAAAAAAATTATTGTAGTCCAACCATATTTTGTCATAACACTCATGCTCTTTTTTTCATATTTTTGCGAGGTTCTATGAAGTTTTTTTAATAATCTTCCATTCAATCCAATATAATACGCAATATATCCACCGATGATGGAACCAATTGTTAACACCAAGAAGACATCAATTGGGTTTACTCCTCCTAAAAGTAAAGCAGAGATAGTTACTTCAGTTGGAATTGGAATAAAACTTGAAAACATTCCATTAAAAAAAAGTCCAATTAAGCCATATTTTAGGAAAAATGTATTATGTAAAATAGCATTAATGAAATCGCTTAACATTGCCTGAACATTCTTTTTAGCTTATTTTAAATGAATTGCCATATTTTGTATCCATGTCGTAAATTGCAATACCGATTTGCTTGAGAATCTTCTTCTTGGATTTTTGGGCCTTAGAATTGTGACCGTAATCCTTCTTTTCGATCAGGTCGTATAGCCTTTCTAGCTCTTGCATCGATAATTCAGACAGGCCTTTATGATAAATAATATCTAAAAGTTGGATCCTCTCAAGATCATCATTATTATTTTCCATAATGCAGGTTGGTTTATCTTTAATATTTGTTTTACACATGAAAATTCAATTTTCACAAACCTTTGTAGCCTGAAATTAAACCATTATTGAAATAATAAACTATGGAATAGAAACTGATTTTTAATGTGTGTTGTGAAACAAAATTAGGACAATATTCAAGAATGCAAATAATGTTGGACATTTGCTAAGGTTAGAAATAGCACGTTAAGGGCAATTGAAATTACATACTCAACATTCAAAAGCCTAAAAAATGAGTCTATCCAATTTGCATTGGTTGAACAAGTCTGTAATTATAATATTATTTGTTCTAACTATATGTTCTCTAATATTACCAGCTCATGCTATAGAACAACAATCCGTTACTAAACTTGAAAATGGAATTTGGTCGGCCCAGCTTGGAAAACAGATACAAATTACGACTGACCTTACAAATGGCCAAGATAGACCTCAATTATTCGCATATATTGTTCAAATTGAGAATCAAGAAGGTACGGTAGTTTCTTTGTCTTGGATTGCGGGCAAGCTTGATACGGAACAATCTCTTAATCCTGCACAATCATGGATTCCTAATAATCCTGGATTATATACTGCGCGAATCTTCGTGTGGGCAGGTATTGATAATCCTGATGCCCTCTCCCCTCCATTATCGATTATGATTGATGTAACATAAATAAGCATCAGTTATAATTTAGAAGAACGCAAGAGTTCTGTGGATCGAAAAAGAGGTTTATTGTTTGGCTTGATTCTTGCATCAGTATCTGGTTTTGTCTTCTATTTTTTTACTTCTCCATTTCTTTTTCAACAACCGAATCAAGATAACCCTTTTGTAGGATCAATCCAAGACCCAAACTCTGTTTCTACTTTAGAAGGAGACATTGATTCATGCATGGTAACTCCAACCCCTGATTGTGATCAAGAGCTTCTACAAATTTCTAAATTCTGCCAGCAAAACAAGGATCAGACTATTCCAGCTTGTTTAGACTCTAGAGTTCAACAATATATTGATCAGCGAGGGTTGGACCGTCCTGCCGTAAACATAGGACATTGAGCTATCAGGTTATTTTTGGGACTCTTCGATGAATCGGACCATGTTATCCTTTACAAGAGGAATAATTTTATTTATGATTATATGATGAAAGTTATCTGCATCTGCATCGAAAGATAATAGCAAAACATGAGCTAACCTTCTATTTTCATCTGCAATAGGTATGGTTGCACGTATTAGTTTTGTATAATGAGAGCTTGCATATGTGATTTTGCCAAGAAGGTATTCCCACCTAAGTCTAGTGTATTGTCGCGTTGCTGCTGTTATTGCATATTGTGCTCTTTCTTCAGGAGTCATGAATGACTTCAGGCCACCTCTTTCTGCAATTCCTTCAAGTGTACCGTCACCATCTGCAATCCCTGCAAATCTTATCTTAGGGTCTAATTTGACTACGTCTTTGCAGAAATCATCAAAGAATTTTGCCATTCAATATGGGATATTGACTACGCTATATTTGCTTTCTGTAAAATATTATTTTGCTTAAAGTCAAGAGTCTTGTGATACAATCCTTGGTCTCATTTTTTGAAAGAGAAGATTGCAACCTAGAATGATGATTACCCAGAGAATTAGCATTAGTATTGGTGTCCAATATCCAAGGCAGGTATGACAGAAAAATTTGTCTACAAGAAATGTAATTATTCCACCGATAAAAACTCCCGTTGAATAATCAATTAGTCTCCACCAAAAATATCTCATCGGTTCATGCTTGTTTTTCCCAAAATATAAGATTGATTTTTCAAAGTGAATGCAGAACTGAAACCTAATGAATGTAATCTCTATGAATAAGGACCAGAACAACTCATAAATCCAAGATTGATTTGATGAGATAATTATGGGCATCATATCAAAGGATCCTGAAGAATCAAGGACTGAGATGATAGTGCGAATGTTCCCATCAGATGCCAATCCTGCAGGCAACGTCTTTGGCGGTGAGTTACTTAAACAAATTGATTTGATTGCAGGACTTGTTGCACAAAGACATTGTAGACTAAATACTGTTACAGCATCAATTGATAGAGTTAATTTCCTTAGACCAGTTTTTGTTGGAAATGCTCTAATACTCAATGCTAGACTAAATTATGTATCAAAGTCCTCGATGGAAATAGAAATTAGTGTAGAGACAGAAGATTTGATGACAGGTAATAGGACGCTAACAAACACTGCTTATGTAACAGCTGTAGCCTTAGATGAAAATGGGAAACCAACAGAGGTTCCCCCTCTTCTTCTTAAGACCGATGAGGATAAGAAAAGAAATGAAGAAGGAAAGCAAAGAATGATTCGGAGAAAAAAAGAAAGAAAAAGTAATTAGAGTTTTATTTTAACAGGAATAAGATGCTGACGAACCATTCCTCAGTCCTTTTTGGAATTCATCAGCAGCATATTCCTTGTTCAGAGAATATGGTATTAATCCAAAGATTGGAGCGTCTACTTTAGTAATGATATGTGCCTCTGTAACGTTAAATGTTAACTTCTGACCTGCAAATTTAGATATTGTATCTCTGTTGAGAGCAAAAATTCCATCTAATATAGCTGCTGATTTTGGTGATATGGTAGTTCCTGAAATTGTAGCATTTTCAATTTCTGCTGATTGGTAGTAAGCAACTATCTCGTACTTTTTAAAAGTAGCAGGAAAATACGAAGGATTGCAAACATCAGACTGTATGCTTATTTCAGTGGGAGATATTGCAACTTGTTGTCCTGAATGAGGACGAAATTGGAGCATGTTCACTGCGTATAGATCGAGACCCACGTATGCAATGAATACAATAGTAATAGCTATGCCTACAATAGCATACTTTTTTGTAGGGATTGATTTTACGGAAGATGAACTATTAAGATCTTTATTTTCTTCAGTTGGAATATTTGATAACGGAATATCGTTAGAGTAAGCTTCTGAGTTAGATAGATTTTCGGAAGAGATTTTATTTGATATGAGATCTTCAACATATTCTTTATCTAATGAATTTAATTCTTCGCCGTTTTTTAGTATATTTTGTATCTGTTGTAATCTTTTGGTATCGCCCTCTGCAGAGTTGATGAGATCTTCGATTTTTCGGATTAAATCATCGGACATCTCATTTACCAGATTTTCACATAATTTAAAGCAACTGACTTTATACAACTTTTAATTCAAATATTATGTCAAAAATTTATGCCAAAAGTAAAAGTTGAGAGAACGATAAAGGTAAACCAAGAAAAGATTTTCAAAATCTGTAACCATTTTGAAAATCTTCCAGCTAAATTTCCACAATTCTTCAAGTAGGTAAAAATTGTTTCAATCGATGGAAACACTATGATAACAGAAGACCATTCCATAATAGGAGGAAGAGGCATGCATCAAACTACAAAACATCTACTTACGCCTCCCAAGATAGACGAGGTTTACATATTAACAGGTGATGCAAAGGATAGTCATATAGTGACTACATACGAATCAATATCGGAAGGAACTAGGGTTACAGTAGATGGAGACTTTAAACTAGCAGGTAAGTTAAAACTGGTGGGATTTTTAGCAAAAGGAAAAATCGAAAATGGAATTAACGAGGTGTTAGATTAATTTGCTAGGGTCGTTGAATCATCGTAATTTATGCTATTTTTATGAATTTGAAAATATGTAGAAAAATAGATCGAACTTAAGGGTCTTAATCTCTATTTAGGACCAAGAAGACTAGTAATAGATGAAATCCATCAAATCAGTTGTAAAGGCAATTGTATTAGTGATAAGCGGTGTAGCTATAGTTGTCGTTGGAGGTTTTATGATGGGAGCTGTGGCTAGGTTATGGCTACCAAAAGATAAGAAAGAAAAGAAACAATCATCCAAGGATTCTAATCTCAAAAAAGATTGATATTAAATTCATTAAATTTCTAGCTTGCATTTTTGTCAATATTTCCATTTACTACAAATATTATTCCACAATGGACGATAGGGTTTGGCATCCTTGAGAATCTCTGCCTTTATTCTTTGTTCAATTGAAAAATACATGTTCTCCATCGCGTCTTCGCCTCCGTCAGAAAAAAGAGTTTGACCTATTTCTTTAATCCTATTTTTCTTGGTATCAATATCAGGAGCGTTAGGATTTTGGATACTATATGTGATAAGATCGTACAATTCTTCCTCTAGATATGCATCCAATATGAGATAAATTCATCGATACTGTATAAAAATATTCAAATAACTTGAGATTAGTGACCACACTTAAAAGATCCCTACCTCTCACTGATAAATTTTCACACGGAATTAAATTGAATTTTATTATAAATATTCAATACAATTAGTTCGAGCATATATTAATAACATTACTGAACGGTGGAAAACAAAATAGTATTGAAAGTTATTTTAATTAATACTAGAAATAATGAGGATTTTTGTCATCAAAAGTAAATAACAAAGGTATAAGGCATTAAGTAATATAGAGTAATCATAGCCCAAAACGAAATTCAACTCAAGGTACTTGAAGCTTACACACGTGACGTTGGTAGAGGTGTAACCCGTGTTGATTACGAATCCATGGATACCCTAGGTGCATCTACCGGTGACATTTTAGAAATCACAGGAAAAAGAAGATCTGTTGCAAGATGTCTTCCGCTATATCCATCTGATGAGGGAAAGGGAATAATCCGAATGGATGGTCTTGGCAGAAATAATACCGGAGTAGGCATAGGAGACACTGTAACTGTTCGAAAAATAAAGACCGTTCCTGCAGAGAAAGTTGTAGTCGCACCTCTTGAATCCATTCCCTCAATAGATGAAAGGTATCTTACAGATTCTCTAGAAAATATTCCAATAGTTAAGGGTGATAACGTTATGGTTCCTTATTTTGGTGGTAGACTTACCTTTCAAATCATTGGAATTACTCCTTCAGCAGATGCTGTACTTGTGACTCCAAAAACTGTATTTCATATTACGGAAAAAGGAGAGACATTACGTGGTCTACCGCAGGTAGCATATGAAGACATTGGTGGTATGACTAGCGAAATCAGAAAGGTTAGAGAAATGATTGAATTACCCATGAGGCATCCTGAAATTTTCGAAAAACTTGGAGTTGAGGCTCCAAAAGGTGTTCTTCTTTTTGGGGTGCCTGGTACAGGAAAGACACTCTTAGCTAAGGCAGTAGCAAATGAAAGCAATTCTCACTTTATCAACATTTCAGGTCCTGAAATAATGAGTAAATTCTATGGAGAAAGCGAAGGTCGGCTTAGAGAAATATTCAAGGAGGCAAGAGAAAAGTCACCCTCTATTATTTTCATTGACGAAATTGATTCAATAGCTCCGAAGCGTGAAGAAGTGACTGGAGAGGTCGAAAGGAGAGTTGTCTCTCAAATGCTATCACTAATGGATGGTCTAGAAGGGAGAGGAAAAGTAATTGTAATTGCTGCAACGAATAGACCAAATGCTTTGGATCCAGCTCTGAGAAGACCAGGAAGATTTGACCGAGAAATTGAGATTAGAATACCTGACAAGAAGGGGAGATTAGAAATTCTTATGATACATACAAGAAACATGCCATTGACAGAAGGTGTAAACCTTGAAAAACTAGCAGCAATAAGCCATGGATATGTCGGTGCAGATTTAGAGTACCTTTGCAAAGAGGCTGCAATGAAATGTTTGAGAAGATTGTTACCCGAAATTAACTTAGCAGATGAAAGGATACCTACAGAAACCTTGGAAAAACTTGTTGTAAACGAAGAAGATTTCCAGTTTGCTTTACGTGAAGTCACTCCTGCTGGAATGAGAGAAGTTTTCATCGAAAAACCTGAAATTAAATGGACAGATATTGGAGGCTTGGAAAATGTAAAACGTGAACTACAAGAAGCAGTAGAGTGGCCAATGAAATATCCTTTACTTTACTCGATTCTAGGTCACAGGATGCCAAGGGGAATATTGCTACATGGGCCAAGTGGGACGGGAAAAACGTTGTTGGCAAAAGCTGTGGCTACCCAAAGTGAGGCCAATTTTATTTCAATAAAGGGTCCTGAATTATTATCAAAATGGGTGGGAGAATCAGAAAGAGGTATACGAGAAATATTTAGGAGGGCAAGACAGGCCTCTCCATGTGTAATATTCTTCGATGAGATTGATTCTATTGCCCCAATAAGAGGTATGGGAGAAAGTACAACTACCGAAAAAGTTGTGAGTCAACTTCTTACTGAGATCGATGGGATAGAAAGTCTTCATAATGTTATTGTGCTTGCGGCCACCAACCGAGCAGACGTGATAGATACTGCACTGATTAGGCCAGGAAGATTTGATAAAATTATACTGGTGCCTATACCTGACAAAAATGGAAGAATCAAGATTTTGGAGATAAGCTCAAGAGAAATTCCTCTCGACAAAGAATTGACAAATGTAAATGGAATAAATCCAAATTATGTAAATCTAGAAAAAATTGCAGAATTGACCGAAGGTTTGAGTGGGGCAGATGTTGCTTCAATTCCAAGTATAGCCGTATCTCTAGTCCTACATGACTTCATTGAAAAGTTTCCAGATCCAAAAGAAGCAGAAAAACAAGTGGAAAATGCAACGGTTACTATGAGACACTTTGAGGATGCTGTGAGAAAAGTCAAGATTCAAAAGGATCTTAAAGTTGGAGAAAAGGTATCTATCTCACACTTTAGGTAATTAAATAAAACCCGAAGCAATATCTTGACTTATTCCGTTTACATCAACTAAAAATAGTTGTATTTTATGCACCAATCATTGATGCTTTTTTGTCATCTTAATTTCTAATTTTGTGTAACTTGCTATAAAATAAGGGTATTAAACCTACACTAATAGCTAAAACAAATGAGGTAATAGGAAATTCTGGAATCGGATTTGTACCAAATATGTCTATTGTATGAACACTGTGGTGATAATTGATCTCAAGTAAGGTTTGATTGTTCATATTTTCGGTTTCAATAATATCACTTTGTGCCATCACTTGACCATCCATCTTTACGAACATACCTTCACCTAGAAGATTTCTGGGCATTATAATTTCTGTAACTCCCACTGTTCCTGGATGACCTTGAACCCTAAATGATAATATCTTCGCTTGTTGATCAAACTTGATACTGTTAACACTTGATGAACTTGTTGCTATCTCTATCTGGAAATACCTATTATCTCTATAGAATGTTGTTACACCAGGACTAGCAACTACAAATTGTCCCTTTGCATTCAAACTAGCTTGAGCATTTGATGGAAGCAAATTTAGAATGCTGGAATTAATATCGGGTTTTATGTGAATATTATATGCTCCTTCCTTTGCCTCTGCTGGAAGCTGGAATTGAACAAGGTATGTTTTGTTATTATCAACTTGGCCTTTTCCATCATAAATTTCATTATTTTCACTATCCGTAACCTGAATGGATACTGTATCAATTCCAGAAGCTGCATCAATTAATCCCACCCAAATTGTACCACTGATATTGACTTGATCACCAGGAATGTACAAATGCCTCTCTGGCTGAACCGTAATTTCATTATCCGAGGTTGCCTGAATTTTTTGATATGAATTCATGTAATGTTCTTGTATTCCCTGGATACTGCTTGCTTGTAAACTCCCATGTAACTGAACCTGAGATTTTTCGTTTGTTGAGGATTCATTATCTTGTGATTTTGTATCACTTGAAGTACTTACTCCAATAATTCCATTTTGTGTTCCTAAATTTAAATATCCAATTTCATTAATTGGATAGGGTCCTCCATACTCTCCGTATGCTACAATTCCAGTTCCGCTTATGCCAAAAACAGAAATGAGAAATCCTAGAATTGTTCCAGTGTATAAAAGGCCAGTCATATCTAAAGTCACGCTGGAGAATAATGGTTTGAAAGATCTAAATAAATAATGCTTACATTTTATGCTGATAAATTATTCTATTGAATAAAAATCTGAACCCTGATTAAGAGCTAGGTATTAATCAACAAACATTACAAGGACTAGTGTGAAGTTCCTTCAAAAGAGTGAACCTAGACTTCAAAAGCCGCTCATGATTGCCGCAATGCAAGATATGGGTGATGTAGGAAGCATTGTTGTTGATCTTATCAACACTAATCTTAACACGACAGTTTTTCGGGAAGTACAGCCTTCTTATCCTGCCTATGTTATTGATAATGGAGGCTATATCGAACTTCCAGATGAAAAATGGGATTATAGATACGCAAAAGATCTAATAGTTTTTGGTGGAGGATCGGGCCAGCCCTCATCTACAGAAGAACTCAATAGTCTTTGTCAAGACGTTATAAACATTGCAAAAAGATACTCTACAAGAATAATTTACACACTTGGAGGTTTTCATACTTCAAAACCTATTGAAACCGAACCAATAACATTTGTAACCACAACTTCAAAAGAGCTGGCAGATCAGGTGAGAAAACTTGGGATATCTACAACACCACAGGCTTCTATAATAACTGGATTCAATGGCCTGATTCTTGGATATGCTAAAATGAATGGAATTCAAGGTATAGGCTTGTATGCTGAACTGAATGAACCAAAACTGCCACAATACAGAACTTCAAAGTCTATCATAAAAACATTGGAGAAATTGACATACCAAAAGTTTGGCGATACATCTAATCTTGATTCTTTAGCAAAAGATGTAGAGGCAAGTAGGGGAAAGACTTTTGATCCTGATCAGTAGTCTTTAGGTGAACGCGGATCTAGAAAATATGAACCATGATTTTAAAGACAAAACTGTTCTGGTCACGGGGGGTACTGGTGAGCTAGGTAAGGAAGTATGTTATGCATTTCTTAGTGCAGGTGCTAAAGTCGCGACAACATATCATTCTGACAATTCTATTCCTGTATTGCAATCAAGACTTGGAGATATGATGAAGAATGTATTGTTGACAAGAAAGAACCTTTCAAATGAATACGATGTTGAAAATCTTGTTTCAGAAGTTGTAAATAAATTTGGCAAAATTGATGTGCTAGCAAACGTAATTGGTGGATATATTGCAGGAAAGGGAGTAAGTTCTATAAATTTGGAGGAGTGGGACCAGATGATGGATTTAAACTTAAAGACAGCATTTCTGTTAAGCAAACATGTTGTTTCTCAGATGTTGAAACAATCAGGAGGTAAAATAATTCATGTTTCTGCGAAATCAGGACTAAAAGGATCAGGATTTGATGCTGCATATGTTGTATCAAAAAGCGGTGTTATCAGGTTAGTAGAGTCATTATCAGAGGAAGTGAAAACAAAAAATATCAATGTTAACTGTATCATGCCGAGTATAATTGATACTGAGACAAATAGACTGACGATGCCCTTGGCAGACCGTAAAAAATGGGTAACTACACAGGATATTGCTAAAGTAATTCTCTTTTTGGCCTCAAACGATTCAGTGCCGATTAACGGAGCAGCTATACCAGTTTATGGACTAGTCTAAATCTTGAAACTAAAACTATTGATACGAATGTAATTGCAAGAATAATCATTGCAATTTGCCCAAATTCGGGAACTACGTGTGCACCTACAATTCCGATGTTTTCAGAAAGAGGAGTTATTGGGATTGCAAAAATAGTACCATTCTGTTCATCTGTTTGAGTATATCCTGAGATTGGAACATTATCAACCCAAACTCCAAGAAATGGACCTTTAATCAGTCCTTTTGGCAATTTCAGAATCAGAGTGCTGTTTGAGTTAGCCTTCCCGACTAACACAAAATTGACAGACTTGTCGCTTGCTTTAACTGAGGAACTTATGATGTTTTTAACTGATGAATATTGTACATCGAACATTGTCAAACCATTACCTGCATCTGCACCAACATTATGGACTATCTTGAAACTAGAGTTTGTCTCCTGAACTGTGACAGTTCCTATCATCCACGGATAATTCTTGTCAAAAAAAGAAATAACTCCAACATCTGAACTGGTAATAGTATAAGTAAAGTACTTTCCTGGGGCAATGACACCACTTCCAAATTTACCATCGGGTCCAGAGTCAGGAGTGCCAGAAGCTACTTCATGTTGGACCGTATCTGCATTGCCAATCTGAATTATATCACCAATATGAGCAGTGGTTGCCGGAGGATAAAATGTAAGATGTTGATTTGGGTCCGCAGAACCTGTATGGATCGAGACGTCAATAGTATCAGCATATGATGATATTGCAAATAAGGGTAATACAAAAGCAAGTAATGATGTAATTATCGTAATCTTATACACTAGTCTCGTCTGGAATAGTCAGTTTATAAGCATGGTTATTCACTTTAGTAAATCTGAGAATGTACTTGAAGCATCAATCATATTCTTTATGTCAACTTCAGAGTGTTCATAAGAAACTGCACCAAGTTTACCGGGTAAAAAGAATATTCCGGCCTTTGCTATCATTTCAAAATGATATTTTTTAAGAATCTCTGTGTTACACTTTGAAGCATCTTGAGCATTTTTTACCTGAGTTACACCATTTGCAAGAAAGTGAGGCATAAACAAGGAGCCCATCCCAGTGACATGAACTTTATCTCCAAATAGATTACTTAGTCCTTTCCTTGCTTTTTCTCCAAGATTACCAATTTTTGAGTAAACTGAATTTGAATTTTTCTTCAGGAACTCTAACATTACTCTACCAGATGTCATAGTAATCGGATTTGCAGAAAATGTCCCACCACCAATATATGACCGTTCTATTTTTTTGTGGGTATTTGGATTTGCAACTTTCATTATCTCTTCTTTTCCACAGATTACTCCAATCGGAAATCCTCCACCAACAATCTTTCCGAGTGTAACAATATCAGGATTAAGTCCTAGTGATTTATAGAGACATCCAAAGGAGAACCTAAATCCAGTAACTATTTCATCAAGCAAAAAAATAGAACTGTTTTTGTGTACAAATTCTTGAATTCCAATCAGAAATTCTTTTGTTGCTGGAATACAACCACCACCTCCAAGCAACGGTTCAATAATGACACCAGCAAGATCATTTTTTACAGAATTTAATATTTGGATCGATCGATAAAGATCATTGTATGGAATAGAAACAATATGGGATTCGTCTGTGAGTCCAGCACTCTCTGATTGATCATATGGATAGTTAACAGACTTGAGCAAATCAGTAGTATACCCATGCCAGCCTCCATCTACTTTAGCTATTATTTTTCTTCCAGTTAATGCACGGGCAATTCTGACAGAATACATTGTAGCCTCAGTGCCGGTGGATACATAACGAATCTTCTCTGCAACTGGAACTGCCTTTTGTAACGCATCAGAGAATTGTATTGTCATTTCGTTTACAGTGCCATGCATCCAACCTGTTTGAAGCTTATTTTTGACATTAGTTAAAACCTGCGGTGCAGTATGTCCAAGAATTAAACTCCAGTGACCCATCCAATAATCGGTATACTTGTTCCCATCTACATCTACAAGATATTTTCCCTTTGCAGATTTTGTAACAAATGGATAAGGTTCAAAGAATCTAATATTGTGACTTACTCCATTGATATGAAACTTTTTTGATTTTTCAAATAATGTTCTGGAACGTTTAGTTTTTTTCTTGTAAACATCAAAAGCAGACAATGTGTAAATTGATTTTACGATTAATATTAGTGATCGGAATAAATTGGTTTTAAAATTGTAATTAGGCATGGTTTATATTGTTTCTCCTCGTTCCCCCCTTTGCATACGTAACAGCAAGGCGGCGCTTGTGATGACACTTGGTATTGTACCATC
>CAZIHN010000013.1:0-27734 GCA_964538845.1 uncultured Nitrosopumilaceae archaeon
TTTTTTTTTTATGCTATTAAAAATGTTGTGTTTGGGGGTGTGTAATTTATTTTTCCTTGCGTGAAATTAGAGGTGTTTACCGGGTATTTTTGAAATGATTGAATCGTTTCTTGTTTTTCCATCATGTTCAGATGCATTGAAAAGGGCAATGCCACGAATTGTCCTTTTTAACTCATCATCCAATTACAGACTCCTCTCTACTACAAAGTCTAGCAGAGAGAGCAATTCTTTTCTTGCACTCCCTTCATAAACTGAAATTGATTTCTTGGCTATGTTGGAATGATCCAATGCCTTTTGTCTTATTGTATTCTCGATTCCTAGTGCCGAAATTGTTGATACTGCTTCTTCTAGGTCTTTTTTTGAAGCTAACGGGTTACCAAAAACTTGGAGAATAGTCTTTTTTTCTCTAATTCCAGCTCGCCGTAACGCCATCACTATGGGAAGCGATTTCTTTCCTTCCCTGATATCATTCCCAACTGGTTTTCTTGTAATTTTGGGATCCCCTATCACTCCAATCAAATCATCGATTATTTGAAACGCAATTCCCAGATTTTTACCAAATGTAGAAAGTCTTTTGATGTCCGAGATACTCTTGTTTGCCGCAATTGCTCCCATGGCACAAGATGCTACAAAAAGAGACGATGTTTTTTTCTCTATCATTTTGATATATTGGACTTCACTAGGTATCTTTCTTGACTTGGACATGCTAATATCAAGAGCTTGACCTTCACAAAGGTCAGTACAAGCTTTTGCCAAGGTAGCCACAAGGTTCATACCAATATTTCCTGATTTGTAAACATAAGGTCTAGAAATAATTTCAAACGCTCGAGAGAATAACAAATCTCCTGCAAGAATTCCTAATGGTATGCCAAATTTGATATGAACTGTGGGAACACCATGCCTTAATTCGTCATTATCCATAATGTCATCATGAACTAAGGTAAAGTTATGCACCATTTCGATTGCCGTTGCAGCTGGTATTGCTTGATTTACTTGTCCACTTAATAGTTGACAGCTCTTTATGACCAAATAAGGTCTTAATCTCTTTCCACCATTTTTGATCAAATAGCTTGCAGCGCTATACAAGTTAGAGGGATCTCCAGACATTCTAGATAACAGAAATGATTCTACCTTGGATGCTGTTTTAGAAAATGTTTTCAATTTCATCCTTTTTTCAACTCCCACTTGTTGTCTGGAAAATGATATTTTAGTGGTTTTTCCAACTCATTCTTGAGATTAAATCTATTCCATATATCGAGAATTTTTCTATGATTGTCGTTGACCTCATTTTTTGAATCTGGTAGAAAATACAAGGCTACCAACATCCAAGGACAAAAAACCTGAGGACTTTCCTTTATCGCCTCCAATATTTCTTTGGCAGTAACCCATTTTACGGCCGAGACCTCCTCTTGGACAAATTTTATTTTAGAAGGATCATCGAGTATACCTATAAGAGTACCACATACTTCATTTTCCGATCCAATATTCTTGTAAGGAACATGATACTCAAATTTGAACAAGTAATCTAATTTGCATCTTACCCCAAGCTCTTCTGGCAATCTTCTCTCAGCTGATGATACATAAGTTTCAGACTGCCTAGGATGGCTAGCAATAGTTCCATCCCAATCTCCTGGCCAAAGCATTTTACTCTTACTTCGCTGAGTAATTAATAGTTGAAACTTGTCGTTGAATAATAATATAGTAAAAGCTCTGTGAAGTTTCCCCTCTGGCAAGTGACATCTTACCTTTTCCTCTATACCTACCTGGTTATCATTACTGTCGACTAGTATTAGGTCCTCCATAATCATCCTCTGAATATTGTTCCCTCAAAACTTTTGCCCTTTATTGCGTCAGCTATTCTTTTTGGAAATCTTCCATTAACAAAGAATACATCAATCCCCTTTTTCGATATGCTTAACGCCTCGCTTATTTTACGAGACATTCCACCTGTAACATCCATTTTTACTCTTGAGACAGATACTTTATCGTCGGTAATTTCTCTGATGAGATTCATACTTTTCATATCCGAATAAACCCCATCTACGTTTGTTACAAAGATTACAAGGCGTGGTTTTAATAGCCTGGAAAGTATTCCCATTATTTTATCTCCAGACAAGATGTAGAACTTGTTATTACCAGACCATAACACATCGCCATAAGAAATCGGGATCATATCAGATCTTGTTATATTCTTAATTTCACTAACTTTATTGATTAATGGCTTGTCTCCTAGCATAAAATTGCTAGGAGGCAAAGAATAGGGCCTTAGTCCTGATTCAACAAAAGAGTCTAGCACTATAGTATTCAAAGTTATCATTGAGTTTTTTACGATTGAAACTCCTTTTACGCTGTATCTTTCTGGCTTTGTATGCATATTATATTTTACAGACCAGTAATGTCCAAACGATCCTCCTCCATGCACGATCACAAGTGGTTCATTTAAGATTCTTAAACTGGAAGCAATTTTTCTTAATGCTTTTCTGTTAGGAGTCAATGGTTTTTGTTTGTGAGTAATTATTGAACCTCCAAGTTTAATTAAAATCATGATTTCTAACAGTGATATTTACGGTTTTAAAAAGTATCTCTCACAGACAAATTTAATTTGCTCAAGGATGAAAAATGAAATCTATTGAAAAATAAGATTAAGCCTGACTTTTTCACACATTCATAATAAAAACAATTACCAGTGTACTAGTTGTATGTAAAACCTTTATGATCGATTTTTGCCAAGAAAGGTTCTGAAATATTTCCCATATTTGTCAACGTGTCTATGACATTGGAATTGTCTACAAGAGAAATAATGCAGCCTCCACCACCAGCTCCAGTTATCTTTGCTCCAAAGGAAGTCTTTTTTGCCTCTTTTACTAGGAAATCTAACTTTGTAGTGGATACTCCAATCTGTTCTAACAAATCCTGATTCTTTGACATTAAATAACCAAGATTATTCAAATCATTTTCCTTTAAAGAGCGTATTGCCTCATCTATTATCTCTGCCTCTTTTTTGCATAATTTATTGAAGAGTTGCTCATTTCTTTCCTTAAACATTTTCACTTTTCCTACAATTTTTCTAGTGTTATGAGCTTGACCAGAATTTGCAATTATAAAATTTAAATTATTTGTTGATTCAAAATGTTCAAATCCATTTTCAGTATCGTATAACATAAGACCTCCAAATGTAGAAACTGTTAAATCTGCGCCTGAAGTTTCTTCAAATAAAATACGCTCCGCATCAATTGCTTTTTTTAATATTTCATTTTTTGGTAATTTATGAAATAGTCCATTAACTGAAGCAGTAACAGCTACACATGCTGCTGAAGATGAACCAAGACCCACTCCAATTGGTAATTCTGATTCTATGACTATTTCTATTCCATTGTTAGTAGTATTTTCTTCTAATACTTTATTTGCTACGTAAAAAAAAGGCTTCATTAATTTTGGAGTAATCTTTTCCATATTATCTATGGAATCTATCTTCAACGTTGACTCTCCTAAAATAGATTTTATTTTAATTATCTTTTCATCTATTAGCTGTGAGGTTGCAGTTATTCTCTTGTCTATAGAACATAGGATTGCTTTGATTCCATAGACAACAAAATGTTCTCCAAAAAGTATTACCTTTCCAGGAGCAGAAGCTACAGATTTCATGAAAAGATTATCGACGCATATCCAACTACAGAGTCTTTTTCTCCAGCAATATCTCCGCTAGTAGCATATTTGATTAAAGTTCCTTTTGTTGCACCTAGAGTTTTACAGGCTACAATTGTAGATGCAATTGCACCATAGCCACACGCACTAATCTGTTTTTCTTCTAATATATTGTAGAATTGATCTATATCCAAAGTAAGTATCGTATTTATTAAAGACAAGTCTTGCTGATGAGCAAAATCATTTGGTTGATAATGAGTAAAATCCGAAGATCCGATAATCATTACATTCCTATTTTTGGCAATTTTTGCAATGGCCTTGCCAATTTCGACAGCTGTAGAACAAGTTTGATCGATTAAAATTATTGGTAGAATTCTGAATTTGTGAATATATATTTCCTGTAACATAGGAATTTGGACCTCTAAACTATGATCTTTAGTATGAGAAAAAAAATCCAATTTGATAATACTTGAAATATTACTAATCTCAGAAGTAGATTCAGAATCTACTTCAATATCTCCTAATGGGGTCCTCCACACTCCTTCCTTCATAGCTGCTACTTTTTTACCAATTCCCCAGTGATTTGGACCAATGATAATTACTAATTCTGGTTTTTGTGATGATATGGCGTAATAGGAATTTGCTGCAATTGGTCCAGAATATGTATATCCTGCATGTGGACATATCACTCCGAATATCTTTTGATTATCAATCAATGGAGGCATCTTTTGAGGACCGTATTTGTGAAGAAAACAATTTCTTATACTTGATTTCAAATCTTTGCTTGTCTCTGGATAGAACATGCCAGCTACAGCTGGTGTTCTTATCTGCATTTCTAATGCCTCTGCGTTCTTGTTCTCATGGGAAGAACCCTTTCTGATTCTTCTTCTAATTCCTCTTCGGTAATTTTGGTTTCAAAGTCGTCTATTTGGTATTTCATTGATTCAGCATCTTTTAATTCACCTTTTTGGAGGAGAATCTCTCTTGAAAGTAACCAGTAAATTGCAGCAAGAGATTTTCTACCTCTGTTGTTTGCTGGTATTACTAGATCAATTTTGGAAGTGACATTATCAGTATTAGAAATACCTATTACAGGAATGCCAGCATTAGTAGCTTCTACTACCGCTTGTTCATCAACTTGGGGATCTGATATTATTATTAATTCTGGTTCTCTATAATATGGTAATAATGGATTTGTAAGAGTTCCTGGCATGAATCTTCCTAGCATGGGTGTAGCACCAGTAAGCTCACAGAATTTCTCTACAGGAACAGTAGCATATTCTCTTCCGGAACAGACCAGAACTCTAGGTATATCTGCTCTCTTGATGAATTTTGCAGCAGTTTGAATTCTAGATAGGGTTTTCTTACTATCAATAATGTAAAGTCCCTCATTTGTAGCCTTTGTAACAAATGGAGTCATGAATTTTGTTTTTACTTGAGTTCCTACTCTTATTCCAGTAGACAGTACATATTTTTCCATATGTTCAAATTCTTCTTGTTTGCTCATTACTTGTTTTTAAATTTCGACCATTCCACGTATTAAATCATGCTCTGAGAGACGCAATAATTCGTTCAGCTTTGCAATTCTCTCTCCACCGACAATTCCTACCTTGAGCATTTTTGATTTAGTAGCAATTCCGATGTGTGAAATATGAGAGTCATTTGATTCTCCTGATCTGTGTGACGTAATCAACTTTATTTTATTCTTGTTTGCTGCTTTTGCAAATTCAAGAGCATCGTACAAACTACCCGCTTGGTTCACTTTGAGTATAGCCGCATTGCATGCTCTGATTTTAGCAGCTTTTTCAAGAATTTTTGCATTCGTTACAAGAAGATCATCACCAGTTATCAACACCTTTGGAAACTTTTTAGTCAAATTTGCCATGTCTTGAAAAGCCTCTTCATGAACTGCATCTTCGGCATAAACTAGTTTGTATTTTTTAATTATTTCTGAAGCAAAATCAATCTGTTCTTCTCGGGTATTCTCGAAACCTGCCCTGTTATACAAATATTTTTTTTCCTTTTCGCTCCATTGAGTAGTAGAAGCAAAATCCACTCCTAGTGACACTTCCTTCCCTAATGTGAATCCAAGATCTTCACAAGCTTTAGCGGACAATTCCAACGCCTCATCATTATCTAATTTTGGTGCCCATCCTCCTTCATCTCCTCTTCCATTCGTAAATGTTGGGTCTTTTTTTGCAAGAATCCTGCCCAATTCTTTATGCACAGACAAGTTAACTTCGATGGCATCCTGAATATTTTTGGAACCTACTGCACATACCAAAATCTCTTGAATATCAGGCGTACCCTGTCCAGCATGGGCACCTCCACCTAGTATATTTCCTAGGGGAAACGGAAATCGAAATATTGAATCACTCGATAACATCTTAAACATTGGTATCCCTGTTGATCTCGATGCTGCATCTACAGAAGCAATCGTAACTGCAAATGCTAGTGAACCACCAACCTTCGAATAGTCAGAAGTAGAGTCAATTTCTCTTAAGGTTTCATGAATAGTTTTTAGGTCAGCAGGATCGATACCGAAGAACTTTTTAGCGTTTTTTCTTAATATGTGCAAGCTTTTTTCTGGCTTGTTTTCTGGGAAACTTACTGCTTCATGTTTTCCTACACTTGCCCCCGATGGAGCACAAACTCGTCCTATGTGTTTCTCATCAGCTATGACATCAACCTCTAGCGACCTGCTGCCTCTGCTATTGTATAGTAATCTTCCTTTAATTGATGTAATCCGCGCCATCCTATTCTAGCTCGGATCGAACTTCTTGCTCCCTTCTCCTAATTGCTTCGTAAAATGGAATAACTTGATGTATTGTTTCAACCGAGGTCAACATCATAGTTCTACAGCAATATCTCTTTAAACCAAATGAATCCAATACCTTCTTAGGGTCTTCTCCACTTTTCACGCGATTTTGATATTCCTTGTACTTGTCTGCAATCAAATTACCGCAGCTAAAACACCTGACAGGAATTAACACATTCTCAAAAAGTAATCAAGGCTTATAAAAACCATACATGGGTATTGCAACTGCGGGAGTCGCCCAGCCTGGTCAAAGGCGCTAGCTTGAGGGGCTAGTATCTTAGGATTTCGAGGGTTCAAATCCCTTCTCCCGCATTAACAGTTTCGAAAGAAAAAACGAATTCGATTGAAAAATAATTTCTTCAAATTATTCTGGAAAAGACCAGACCATAAAATACCAGTTCGCTAAATTCTATTCAAATTAATTAAAATATGAAACTTAGTTTCTTTCTGAAAACATATCAATGATCACAAGAATGAGGAATTCAGAATCTCATGTTTATAGGCGTCTGATGGTAAAGCCCTTATTTGACATTAAAATCACAAATCTTATGGAAATTACAGTAAAACAAATGATGCAAATTGAAGAAAACGGTCACAAAATGGGATTTCTTCGAAAACTAATGATGGAAAATGCAGGTGCAGTAGCTGCAAGACATGTAGATAGATTTTATCCTGATTTAAGGTACAAGAAAGTTACGATCTTAGCAGGACTTGGTAATAATGGTGGAGATGCATTTGTAGTTGCTAGACATCTGTCTGGATTTGGATGCAGGCCTTCTCTGTTATTATTAGGACAGCCAGATAAGATTAAGACTGAAGAAGCAAGATCTAACTGGAAAATATTAGAGAAAATGAATTCAATTGATCTAATAATTATTCATAGCTCTAAAGAAATTGTTCTCGACGCAGACATAATAATAGATGGGATTCTTGGAACAGGAATATATGGCAAAATAAGAGAACCGTATTCTTCTGCAATAGACCTCATAAATCAATCAGACGCTTTTAAACTAGCGATAGATGTACCGTCGGGTCTTGATCCTGATACAGGACTTGTCAACGACAAATGTGTGAGGGCTAATGTTACTGTGACTTTTCATAAAATAAAAGTTGGCCTTCCAAAAAATCTCGATATGTGTGGTAAAATAATTGTCGAAAAAATAGGAATTCCATCTGAAGCCGAGGTAGGTGTGATGTGAAAGTTCATCAAATCGAAGTAGGAAATATGCAGAATTTTACATACATTGTTGAAGATGAGGAAACAAAGGAGGCGGTGGTAATAGATCCATCATGGGATTTGGATCAAGTTATTGAAATAATCGAACGAAATGCTTTGACTATAAAATATGTCATAAACACACACCATCACTTTGATCATACGATTGGAAATGATGCAATAATAAAACACACACATTCTAAGGTTCTACAGCATGAAGCCTCAACACTAAGAAACGATATGGCAATGCCAGATGGTTTTGAGATAAAATTTGGCAAGTCAAACCTTGTGGTAATGCATACTCCTGGTCATTCAAAAGACAGTATATGTCTAATAGGTGATGGAAAGATTTTTTCAGGAGATACATTATTTGTAGGAAACTGTGGAAGAATTGATTTACCAGGAGGAAGTGCGAAAGAACTTTACAATAGCCTATTTTATATTATGAATAAACTTGACGATGATCTCATATTATATCCCGGGCACAATTATGGTGGATCTCCAACTTCAACCATGGGAAAAGAAAGGAAATCTAATTTTGTATTGCAACCAAGAAGCGAAAAAGAATTTCTAGATTTTATGAATAGTGATTGAGACAAATGCAGGATATAGAAATATTTGGTAATGAGCAAAAGGGTCTAGATTTTATTAAGGAAACCAAACAAAAAAAATTCATTTTTTCGTTGGTTATATCTTATACAGCAACATCCGAGATACCAGGAATAACAATTGCAGGAGAACATCCTGACTTGATAAAATTTACCGGACCTGCTGATGCTGAATTTATTCATTATGGCCATTGCAAGAGCATTTCCGTTATCCCAATGACTCCAGATGGAAAACCTACGCCCGCACTATTGACAAAATCTGCTCTAGAAGCAGCAAGCATTCCAAGTATTATTGTAAACGCTGGAAGTAAAGTGTCTCCAAAACTGCCATTTATTGACACGAATTTGAGCCATGGAAAGAATATTCAAAAAGAGCCAGGACTTAGTATCGAAGAAGTTGGCAAAGCAGTTGAATATGGGAGAATAATCGGAAGATTCCTTGGAGCATCCACCGATTGTCTAGTTGTGGGAGAAAGTATTCCTGGAGGTACCACAACTGCCCTTGGGGTACTTGAGGGCTTTGGAATCCAAGGATTCGTAAGTAGTAGTATGCCTCAAAATCCTACTCATCTCAAGATTCAAACAGTTATGGATGCATCAAAGCGGCTTCAATCAAGAGATCCCTTTGAGGTAGTCTCGCAGTTGGGAGATCCTATGATTCCTACTGTAGCGGGCATACTAAGTACTGCATCAGAAATATCAAAAGTGATTTTGGCCGGAGGTACGCAGATGGCAGCTGTTCTTTGTTTTGCAAAGAGTATAGGATTTGGAGGAAAAAACACTGTTATCGGTACCACCTCTTATGTGTTGGATGACAAGTCAGCCAATTTAATAGAAATGGTTTCACAGATTATTGACATTCCAATAATTGCAGCAAATCTCAAACTTTCTGAATCAAAGATTGCAGGATTGCGTTCATATTCTGAAGGATTTGTCAAGGAAGGAGCTGGTGCAGGAGGAGCATCAATTGCTTGTATGCTAAAAACAGAGATGAATTCAAAAGATCTTTTGCATTTTACTGAAAAAGAGTATGAACGAATTACTTGACTGTTACTGATTTAGCCAAATTTCTCGGATAATCGGGGTCGGTATTTTTTTCGAGTGCTGCAAAATATGCTAAGAGTTGTATTGGTACTATTTCTACAAGCGGATACACAGACTCATTGATATTCGGGATCTCAATCCAATAGTCATATACTTCACTTGGTTTGTCAGAAATTCCGATTATCTTTGCACCTCTCGCCTTTATCTCTCTAGCTGATGTCAGAGTGTCGGAATAAGTGGAATCACTGGGATTTATTATCAACACATACGAATTAGAGTCCATCAATGCTAGTGGACCATGTTTAAGTTCTCCACCTGCCAAGCCTTCTGCATGAATGTAAGTAAGCTCCTTTAGTTTCAATGAACCTTCGGAAGCAATTGGATAATGTATACCTCTTCCCAATACGTAAATGTCGGAGACATCCTTAAGTTTCCTTGCTATCTCTTGAATTTTTGAAGTGTCTGATAGAATTCTATTAATTGCCTCTGAGATCTTCGTGAGATCTAATTCAATACATCCGTCACAGATCTTGTCTACCATCTTGTAAAGTAAAGCAAGTTGTGAAGTGAAGCTCTTAGTAGCAGCGACTCCAATTTCAGGGCCACAATTGAGACCTATTGAAATCGATGATTGATGTACTAGTGAGGATGTCATTATATTTACAAGAGCAATAATTTTGGAGCCAACTTTTTTAGCAATATTGACAGCTTCTAAAACATCAGCACTCTCTCCACTTTGAGATACTGCAATTAGAATTGATTTTTCCTCGAACATATCAGGTGAAAACTGTACCTCACTTGACATTATCGGATCAATCTTTATTTTAGCATATTTTGAAAAAAGAAATTTTGCAATCAGTGCTGCATTGTAACTTGTTCCACTTCCAGTTATGTACAAACTTCTTGCATGTTTAATTAAATCAGCAGCCAAATCAAGCTCAAGTTTTGTATTGTTTGCTACATTCAACAATGTTAAAGGCTGTTCTGAAATTTCTTTTAATGTAAAATGTGCATACTGACCTTTGTATGCGTCAGCGAATTCTTTTGATACTTTGGTAATTCTATGTTGAACTGGCTGTCCATCAAAATTAAAGATCTTTATGTCAGATTGATTAATTATGGCAAATTCTTTATTGTCTAAATAGATTACTTCGTCTGTATATTCTACAAATCCTAATACATCACTTGAAATAAAATATCCATCCTTGCCGATCCCGATTATTAATGGTTCATGTAGACGGGCAGCAGCTAAAGTACCGTCTTCAAAGACTGAGACGAAAGCATAACTCCCTTTTAGATCTGCAAGTGTATCAATTAGTGATTTCTTTATTTCTTTATTTTTATCAAAATGGTATTGAAGAAGATTCGCTATTACTTCGCTGTCTGTCTGGCTTTTGAAAGAATAGTTCTTCTCTTGGAGTTGTTTTTTCAGCTCTTCGTGATTCTCGATAATACCATTGTGAACGATGGCAATTTCTCCTGAACTTGATGGATGAGGATGAGCATTAGCTTCAGTCACCATTCCATGAGTAGCCCATCTGGTATGTCCAATTCCGATTGTACCGGAAAGCTCGTCAAGTTTAATCGCTTTATTTACTTCAAGGACTTTTCCAACCCCTTTTCTAACCAGTATGTGATTATTTGAAAATGTTGCAACTCCTACGCTATCATATCCACGATACTCCATTCGTTTCAATCCCTTGACTATTATAGGAGCAGCCGAACTAATGCCAAGATACCCTATGATTGAGCACATATTAATTCCTATTAGAGTTCTCGATAAATAATAATTTCGTTTATTTTACTCAACCTGCTGTTCAGTTTTAGGTTCCTCTTGGGTAGGTTGTTGTTTTACCTTGTTAGTATTAAATTCTGGTGCAAGGTGAACCTTTTCTTCTTCATCTCTATCTACTGTGTATGACGGAATAGTAACAGTTCGGTCACCAATCATCACATGACCGTGAACTACTGCCTGTCTTGCAAAGTAAGGACTCTTGATTGAAGCCTTTTTTTGGATAACGGTTTGCAGTCGGCGAGATAATAGATCTGTTACTTTTAAATTTAATACGTCATCTAACGTAGAGTTTTCCTTTACGAGTCCAATTCTTGTCAGAGACTTCATTAGTGTTGGTTCCTTTTTGATTCTAACATCTTGTGTCAATGCTAAGATTGATCGTGCTTGATTTCTTATCCTTGAAAGTTCTGTATGTGCTTTCCATAACTCTCTTTTGTTCTTAAGACCAAAAGTGCCTAACACATACAGTTCTTCATTTAATAGATCATAGTTTAGGGGACGTTTTGGTCGTCTCCACATCTTGCGCGAATTCTTTGGATGATCTCCCATTGTATTCTCCTACTTTTTCTTATCTGCCGCCGGTTTTGGTGATGGAGCCTTTGTATCCTTTGCAGGAGCAGCACTTCCCTTTGGTGCTGTAGCTGCAGGAGTAGCTGCTTGACCAGCACCAGCTGCAGGAGTAGCTGCTTGACCAGCACCAGCTGCAGGAGCTGCTGCACCTTCAGTCGGAGCACCCGCTGGTAATACTTTTCCTCCCTTGCGAACACCAACTGCACCACCTTTTCTACCAGTGGTACGAGTTCTCTGTCCGCGAACTTTTAATCCATATGTGTGACGAAATCCTCTCCAACTATTCATGCCTTTTTCTCTTTCAATATCATTCCTCACGTTAAAATCTATATCAGAAGTAATTAGATGTAAATCATTTCCACTATCTAGATCTTTTCTTCTATTTAGAAACCAAGGTGGAATGCTTAAAGATGACGGGTTTCTCATAGCCTTTTCTATTTCCTGTACCTGTGATTCAGTAAGAAAGCCAATATTGCTATTGGGATTAATTTTTAGTATATCCAAAATTGATTTAGCAAAATTGTAACCCATTCCCTTTATGTGACCAATTCCTATGATTGTCTTCTTCGTACCGGGAATATCCTTACCGGCAATTCTAACTATATGTCTAAATTCTTGCAAAGACAAGTATGGAAAATCCTCTTTCTCCCCGATAAAAACTATGCTAAAATAATAATACTTTAAATCAGATTCGGGGAGTATTTATCGTTATGGCTCAGGAACTTGAAAACCTTGTAAACCGAAGTTACAGTTCAGCACCAAAATATACTGAAATTCTAGCAGGTTTACCTGAAGATCATAAACATATCAAAAAATTAGGGGATCTACTGGAAATTAATTATAAAGTTATTGGTGCAAAGGAACAACTTCGTAGAAATTTAATCTCAAAGATAAAATCAAATTCAATCAAATATCCTGGAATAATCGGTTTTGAGGATGATGTTATTCCTGCGCTCGATAGAGCAATATTGTCATATCACGACATGATTTTAGTTGGACAGATTGGACAAGCAAAAACAAAGATTGCGCAAACAATTGCAGAAACTTTACTGTCGCCTATGCCCATAATTAGAGGCAGTATTACAAACGATTGTCCTATGGATCTGCCTGCTAATGAATTGTTAACCTTATTGGAGGACAGGGAGAATTCAATTTCAATTCCAAAATTTTACGTAGATAGCGAAAGCATGGAAAAAATTCGTAATAATAAACTTGATACTGCAATTGAATGGATTGATGGAAAAAACAGATTCAAATATGTTCTTGCTACGCCCGACATTTCTGTAAAAGATTTGGTGGGCCAAATTGATGCGATAAAAATAACTAAGAAAGGAGCTGAAATTTATGAAATTAACACATATTCTCCTGGTCAGTTAATGCAAGCTAAGCATGGACTATTCTGCATCGACGAATTACCGGTACTTGATACGAGAAAACAAGTCTCACTTCTTTCGGTTTTACAAGAAGGAAGATTCACTACTGGTTCATATCCTGTCATTTTCGAACCAAAAACAGTATTTTTTGCAACAGCTAATCCCATAGACTATACTCATTCGGGGAAAATAATTGAACCCCTTTATGACAGGTTAAAAAGTCATATTCACACACATTATCCAAAGTCTCTACAAGAAGAAATGTTTATAATAATACAGGAAGCGAAAATCGCCAAATCTTTCATTCTTTTCTTCATGTTAAAAATTTTAACAAGAATTGTTCAACAGGCTCGTTCTAGCAAAGAAATTAATCAAGATAAAGGGGTTAGTGTGAGAATAGGAGTACATAGTCTAGAATTACTTGTAGGAGAAGCTGAAAGAACAAGAGCTATAACGCATAACGTTATTTCAATTCCAAGACCTTCAGACATATTTTGTATTGGTCAGTCAGTAAAATTTGAACTTGCAGATCTTGAGGATACGAATGAGAACCATTCCAGGACATTGAAAAATTTAATCGCTGATTCTCTGAAAGAGACTTCTTTAGAATATCTAAACGATATAGATTCAAATATTTTTGAACAGATTAGGAAAGAATTTACAAACAGAACATTTCAAGTTTCTCAAAAGATAATGGGTTCTAACAGTCAGCAGGAATCATATGAGAACCAATTAAAGAATTTTAATGCTCTCTCCAATATGATAGACAATATTTGTCAGAGGGTTTGTACTGAACAAGAGAATTTTGTAGAGGCGAGCAAAAAATATGGTATTCCAATAGGACAAATGATAGTTTCAGAAAATGTTGAAAATGAAATTAAAGCTGCAGTCACTGAATTGGTATTGGATGGACTTTGTTGGATTGAACAAAGAATTCTGGATAAGAAAGAAGGATTATACTTTGCAATCTGATACAACAAATTTTTTTTATTATTTAAATGAGAATAACAAAGCTGGAAGACAGAAGGAATTATCTAATGAGCAACTCAACCAGGCTCTTAAAGTGGTTTCGAAACAAGTTTTAAGAGAAAAAACATCTTCTTTGCAAGATTTAGATAGAATCCTAGATGTTGCCTTGAATAAAACTCCATCTGAGAAGCAAACGGAAAGCGAAAGTCAGCAGGAAATGGTAATCCTTGCTGATAATGAGCCAATAACAAAATATTTGCAAAGACTTGGTTATCTCAAGGATGAAAAAAAATGGTTAACTAACAAGGCGTTTTTTGAACTAGGCCAAAAAATGCTCAATGATGTTACAAAAGCTATTGAATCAGGAGATTTAGGCTTTCATGAAACTAGAAACAACGGATTCGGTGAAAATATCTTTGACACAACTAAAAAACTTGAGATTGGAGAGAACCTTCAGAACCTGAATATCCCATTGACTGTCCTTAATGCAGTTCAAAGAAAAAAAATAAAAGGTGAATCAATTGAATTTCCACTTAAACTCGAATTTGACGATTTTGAGAAATTTGAAACTAGGGAGGAAATCAAAATTGCGGTAGTTTATTGTATCGATCTCAGTTCTACCATGAAGTATTCATTGAATTCAGGTGAGGGATCAAGAATAGAATCTGCAAAGAAAGCATTATGGGCGTTATATGTGTTAAACAAGAAATTTTATGCAAATGATTCCATTTACATTGTAGGTTTTGGATCACTGGCATCACAAGTTAAACCTAGTGACATTCCATATCTTAAGACATATGATGCAAATGATAATTTCTTACACTACACCAACTATCAAGCGGCACTAAGACTTGCATTAAAAATTTTGAAGAAGGATGGCTCACAAAATAAACGAATTGTATTGGTAACAGACGGTCAACCAAGCGCATGTTTTGTAGATGATGAAACACAGAAAAATGCTATCCTTTTAGATAAACCTTATTCACATTTTTACAAACCAGATCAAATAACTCTATCTAAGATGCAAAATGAGCGAGATATTAAACTCGAAATCGCCGATGAAATGGTGTATTTGTGTTACAGGTATAAACAGATTGATCCAGTAATAGAATCAAAAACACTCCAAGAAGCAAGAAAATGTCGGAAGGAAGGAATCGAAATTGACACTATAATGGTAAGCGAAGAAGAAGAATTATTGACCTATGTCGAAAATTTAGAGAAGCAATTACAGGGAAGAGCGTACTACATAAATCCAGAGAAAATTGATCGAGTTTTAGTAAGTGATTTTATTTTTAATAGGAAAAGGATAATCACCTCTAAGAGGGCTATTAGAATTGAGTGATAGTTTTGATAAGCAAAAAATGATGGAAACTCTAGTAGATCCAAATATCTCATCCATCATGATCGAGCTTGAAAGTGGAGAAAAGGATGCCAAATATCTTGAAGATAAACTGAAAACCTCTTCAAGTGAAATCAAACAGCGTTTGGCATATATAATAACCCATGGATTTGTTATATTTGATAAAGTTGATAGCAAGGAAGTTTTTAGAGCGGATTTTGTCAAACTTAACAAAATCATGGAAAGTGATGATAATTTTAGTAGTGTGATTGATGGCCTTACAGAAATTGATCAATACCTTAACTAAGATCCAACTTTTACTCGGTTTCTGACTAGTAACGTGATTCCAATTGCAAGTCCGCTAAGGCCACCTATTAGTACAATGAAACCGGAAATATCCAGCAGCTCGATTCCTGGAGGGTAGTATCCAAAAATCCCAAGAACTTGAATTGCTGTATTACCTTTATTCTCTATTTGTAACTTGTATTGTCCAGCGACAACAATCTTGAAATTTTCTTGAATTGCACTTTTCATTATGGATTTAGATGCTATCGTGCTACCAGTAGGATCTAATACAGTAACTATAAGCTTAGTTTCATTCTTGAAATCAGTAATTTGAAGAGAGTAAACCCCTCTTTGATTCTTCCCTGGATCCAAATCCTTTATGATGGTTATCTGGCTACCTGGAGTCAATGTTTTTTGTTCATCTGAAAGATTTTCTACCGTGGTTTGAGATTGGTATGCAGAAATTGCGATACCTATCAATACAAAGAATCCACTTATCACAATGATTAGTTTGAAATCCATCTTATCGCACTTGGATTCACACCCTTAGTTAAAACTTCTAGCTCTGAACGTACAACTATTAACGAATGATTTTTGTGAATGACTTATGCGATAGAATTATCTTGTACATCTATTCTTTTAAGGTAAGTTGTACAAACCTTTGATGATTATTCTTGTAGTTTCACTAATTTTACCACCCATGTCATTTAATGGCATTAAAGGATACTCTGACCATCCAAATCTTTTTGTCTCTGCAGAAAATAGTCTCTTTACAAATCATTTTGCCGGACCTATGGTTGTAGAAGTTATCGTGAGAGAAGATAACACTCAACTAGATCAAGCGATTGGTGAACCTAACGTATCAGTAAATGGTAGAAATCTTAGAATGGCTCAAGGTTCTGATGGTAACTGGTATGCATTTTTTGCAAATGTTGACAATGCAAAACAAGCTGACCAAGTTGCATTTTCTGGGTTGCCTGGTCAAAGCATTGATTTTGGAGTATTCTGCTCTGGTACCACTTCTACAGCAGTCTTGGGCGCAGATTTTTCTCAAACAGATGGTGTGGCAATACCTGATTCTGCAGGTTTAACAGGTTCGACTCAGGGAACTGCTGGATTCAATTCATGTAATGGTAATGCAACCACTCCATCAAGTCAAAATAATGTAATCCGAAATCCTCCATCATTAAATATTAATCCGAAAGTTCCAATAGGACAAATTGGTATAAAACAAGAGGTTTGGCCTATTATTCAACTTTTTTCATTTACAAACAATGTTCACATAGAATATGATCGTTCAACTGGAACCCAAAGTGTTGACCTTGAATATAGTGACATTCCGAACATTACATTGGCAATGGATAGAACAGGGTACCCAACAGGTTCTGATGTATTTGCCACAATAAACGACATAGAATTGGATATTGATCCCACATCTCAAGACTCTTGGACATTTAATGTTCTCTCTCCTGAGGCAACATTTTACCAAGCTTTTGCAGAAGTAGGAAATAGTGCAAGTGGTGCTGGATTGGTAAACCTGGTTCCATTTCTACCAAACCTTGGCTTCAAAGATAACGGCCACTTGACTATGAATTTAGGAAGTGTAGTTCAACTCAAAACTAATCCAGTTCAATCAAGTCTATCTATTACTGCAAATGGAATTACATACAATAAGCTAGTAACTTTTGTAGAAACTAGTACCAATTCGGGCATTTTTCAGAGTTCTTTTAACAGCATCTCTACCATAGGTGTTTTGTCAAACGCTCCCAGGTCTCAATCTGGGACAATTGAATATAACCTTCAAAGTAATTCAATTGTTTCAGGATCTTCTACAGCAACACTTGCCCTTGGAAGTGGTCAAGGTCAATTCAATCCAGGTCAAAAGGAAGCAATTACCTTGACAGATAATGATCAAAACCTAAATCCTAGTCTTATCGATCAGCTAGATGTGTTTAGAAGCTCTGCAGTTATACCAACCTTAAAGATTGGAAACCCAATAACGCTAGACAGTTCTTCAAATGTTAATTTCTATAACGATTCTAATGATTTTCTCAATCCTATTTCTGCCCCATCTAATATTCCCGATCTAAACTCAGCTAGATTGATAATTGATACACGGTCTCTTTCAAATACAAATTTTGAGAAGATAACAATTAATCTTGGACTGACTGTTCAGTCACTAAAAAGCTTATTCGTGGACAATAATCAAGCTAACTCGAAAGGTACAAACTGGATTAATTATGATCTTAGATCTTTTCAAAGACAACTTGGAATACAGTCATTTTCTGATACCAGCATGACCCTCTACCTTGGTGGGCTTCCAGGTGCAACTTCTGTACAAGTATTAGCTCCAGGAGAAATCACTACCGGTAATGGACTTGCTCAGATTAGTGATGCCGCGATAACAAACATTGATTTAGCTTCGTCCGACTTGCCGGTGTTTCTTGAGATTAACTTTGATACCTCAGGAGATCCATCAAGGGCAGGAAAAATATTGAATGAAATTGACACTCAACCTATAGTATTTGATCTCTTTTCCTTTGGAAGCAAAAATGGACAACAAGTAAATAATGCAGTATATCGAGCTGAGCTTCAAGAAACATCTTCTAACTCAAGTGTATTCTCTGGTACGATAGAATATGCAATAATAAACCAACTAAATCAATTTGATAGTAGTCTCATCGAAAGCCTGAGGACCTTTGGTAGCAATATAAAATTTTTGGTAAATAATCAACTAACAGATGATAAAGGAATCAACTTTTCGATTCTCAGCACTCAAGCAGGGCAACCGAGTACTGTAACGTCAAAAAATAATCTTCTAACACATACTGGAATAGTAACGCTTGACTCGTCAAGTTATAGACTTGGTCAAACTGTTACGGTAACCGTAAATGATCCAGATCTGGTAACAGATGCTGATACTATTGTAACATATACAACAGTGAATGATCCTAACTCTCCTGCAGTTGATACAGTAGGTGATAACAGTGGTAATATTCTTCTAGAAATTTGGATAAAGGGATTTAGATACCATCAATGCACAATCAACGGAATTACAACAGGAGGACTTGCCTCATCAGGTTTTACTTTGACTGAGACCGGTCCAGGGACAGGAATGTTCAAAGGCTCTTTTAGAATACCATCCAAAATATGTAGCGAGGATGGAACCACCTTAATTTCTCCCACTGGAGGAACCGTTCAAGTATGGTATCACGATTTCAGAGATACATTTGGGAGGTCTGTAGTTATTGGTTCGACGAACTCTCCTTCACCTGGACAGACATCTGGACAGACATATACTACAATCGTTAGTCAATACTTGACATCTATCTCAAAATCTACCGAAATTATAGACGATTCTGGCAGACAAATTCTTCAAAACCCTCACACAGGACAAGTAGTGCATTTCAAGAGTACTATATCTAATAGCGATGATCAAAACACTCAACAGATTTCCTATATTGTCCAGATAAAAGATAGTAACATGAAAGTAATATTTCTGAAATGGATTAATGGAAACGTTGCATCGTCATCTTCAACCAACCAAGATATTACATGGTCTCCCAATTCATCGGGAGTTTATTTTGTGGAAATCTATGTGTGGAATAGTATGGATTCCCCAATACCTCTTACTGATAAGAACCAATATAGGCTTCAAGTCATCTAATAATATTTCCATAGAATTAGATTCAAAAACTAAAAGTTGTATTTATTTTTGTAGGGTGATACGGCTCGGAGCTCCTTTACTATTTTCTTCAGCACATCTACCGTTTCATCTATTTCTTGTTCCGAATTTGTTATTCCAACAGAAAAACGAAGTGAACCATTAATTATTTCATGTCCAAGGCCCATCGCTTTTAATACATGCGACTCTTTTTGAGTTCTAACCGAACATGCGGATCCCGTAGACGCCGCTATTTTGTTTTCATCTAATTTTATTATGAGATCTTCACCACTCACTCCAAGAAAACTAAAGTGGACATTGTTAGGAATTCTTATGTTAGGATGCCCATTCAGTAATGTTTGCGGGATTTCATTCATCACTCGGAAGATTAGTCTTGAAGTCAATTTCTTATAATGAGCAATATTTTCGTTAATTCTATCCTCAGTTAATTTACACGCCATGCCAAATCCAACTATGCTAGCAACATTTTCTGTTCCTGATCTGAGCCCATTTTCTTGACCTCCTCCTAATATGATGGGACTAATTTTCAAGCCATTTCTAATATAAAGTGCTCCCACACCTTTGGGACCATTTATTTTGTGAGAAGATACAGACAGTAAATCTACTCCAAGATCTTTGACATCTATTGGAATCTTTCCTAAGGCTTGTACCGCATCTGTATGGAATACGATATTTCTTTCTCTTTCTATTTCAGCATTCTCCTTTATAGGCTGGTAAGTCCCAACTTCGTTATTAGTTAGCATTATGGTTATCAAACAGGTATCACTGGAAATCTCCCTTTTCACGTCTTCTGGATTTACAAGACCGAATTTATCTACTGAAAGATAAGAAACTTTGTAACCTTTAGTTTCAAGGTGTTTGCAAGGCTCAAGAATTGCATCATGTTCAACTGATGATGTTATAATATGTCCTCTTTTTTTTTGTGATGTCATGCCAAACACTGTCATGTTATTTGATTCAGTACCTCCAGATGTTATCAGAATATCTCTAGCGTCTGCATTAATCAGTGATGCGATCCTCTTTCTAGCTTCTTGGATAGCATTGTTGGCAAGTCTGCCATATCTGTGTATAGAAGAGGGATTCCCGCATTGTTCCCGAAGAATGGATGACATTACCTCTATAACCTTTTGATGAACGGGAGTAGAAGCTGCGTTATCTAAATAAATCAATCAGTCATCACGTTGAGCTTACCGGAACGATAACCATCTGGATCAATCAACACTTGTTCAAATCCCATATCTTTCATGTAATTTATTAATTCAGACATTTTTTTTTCATTGCTAAGTAGAATCTTCTCATCTCTACCTACTTCTATGTTTGCGCGTTTTCCAAAATCTCGAACCCTGACCTGCTTTACTCCAAAAATCTGTTTAACCATAATTTCACTTTTCTCAATTCTATCTAACTTCTCAGATGTTACTGCAGTACCCCACGGAATTCGCGAAGCAAGGCATGAATTAGATGGTTTGTCATAGATAGAAAGACCCACCTCTTTAGCTAATTCTCTCACCTCCATCTTTGTAAATCCTAGCTCTACTAGGGGGCTTCTAACACCCTTATCTTTTAATGCAATTATTCCAGGTCTATATTCCGAGAGATCATCAATATTGGTCCCGTCAACTATTAAATTAATGTCCATAGCTTTAGATAAATTAAGTAAATTTTCTCCTAATTCAGTTCTGCAGTAGTAACATCTTTTCTTATCGTTTCTAACAAAATTAGGGTTATCAAGTTCGTTGTATTCTATAATCAAATGATTAATTCCTATCTCCAAACAAACTCTCTTTGCGGATTCTAATTCTTCCTCAGACAATGTCTTATAATCTGCAGTTACAGCAAGTGCAGATTTGCCCAACGCTTTTTGAGCAGCATAAGCTACTAGTGCACTGTCTACGCCTCCCGAAAGCGCTACGAGTACTTTATCCGTTTTATCAAACCAACTGACTAATTCGTCAGATTGTTTCATTTTGTGTTAAGCCTCTCCTTTACCTCTCTTGTTACGACTTCTAACGCACTCTTAAATGATAACGATAATGAATCGGCAATCGATTTCACATCGTCTGATTCTACCTTAAAATTTTTCAAAGTGTCATGGTTTTTTGCAATCTTGCATCTTACATTGAAGTTTTTTCCTTGCAAAATTATAGGTACAGTAATTACAATTCTTGGTATGATATAACGTGCAGAAGACGACATTCTTATCCCCAATGTACCGGTTTCTGAAACAAGAGTATCAATTAAGTTATTTGTATCAGCAAAGTCGCATATCACGGAAACAAGGTTAGTAGGTCTTCCTTTTTTAGTTATACCACCACTAACTGTTACATCCTTTGCCCCTTCTTTCATTAATTTATTGATCATATGACCAATTACTTCACCTGAGGCATCATCAATATTTGTCTCCAGAATTTGTACTGTATCCATTTGAATCTCTCTTGTTAATTCACCTTTAACAATTTTTAGGGTATTAGAAAATCCATCAAAGTTCTTACTTCCTGCACCGTATCCGATAGCTTTCACCCTCATTGGAGGGTAGAAATCTAGAGACCTATCTGAAAGGTTAACCAATAAACTAGCTCCTGTGGGGGTTGTAAGTTCTTCCTTCACTTGACCTCCATGTATGCTTATGTCTGATCCACGAAATATTTCCAATATTGCACTGGCCGGATTTGATGTCAAACCATGAGAAAAATTAAGTGTTCCACCACCTACTGCAACTGGAGTTGAAATTATCTCATCAGAAAACAATTGAAGCTCTTCTAATGCAATAGTACATCCGAGTATGTCAATAACCGTGTCAATACTAGCTGCTTCATGGAAATGTACTGATTCTAATGGTTCTCCATGAATTCTTGATTCTGCTTGTAATAATGTCTTAATACTTTCATTGGCAAATACCTTGGCCATATCTGATAATCCAATTTTGTCAGACATTAACAAAATACATTCCTGAATTTCAATTCCTTTTCTTTCATGTTGATTTTCATTTTTTTCTAGTACCAGTGTAGTTGCTTCTATTCCGCCCTTTACAATTTTTTCAAAATCTAACTTCTTAATTTTTGAGCCTTTAAGATAATTTTCAACCGAATAAACACCATCTATTACTTTTGACTTTTTTACTCCGATGTTTACAAGTGATGAGAGTAACATGTCACCAGATATACCAGCTATTTGTGCATCAACCACTAGTACCATTATTTGTAAACAAACTAGAATGAATATAAATTGTAATTCTATTACCGAGAATTCAAAATAATATTTGTAAAATTCATCTGTAGGAAATAGTCAAGTTTAATTATAGATTAGATTTGACGTTTTTTATGATTACTATTATCGGTTCAGGAAAGGTGGGTGGAGAAGCCGCCTTGTTCACAGCTTTGAGAAAAATCACTGATGAAATTCTTCTACTTGATGTAGTTCAAGGACTCCCTCAAGGAGAAGCTATGGATCTCAACCATATGTTAGCAGAAAAAGGAATAGATGTAAACATTAGAGGTTCAAATGATTATTCTGAAATGAAAGGTTCGGACGTTGTAGTAATTGTTGCTGGATCAGGCAGAAAACCAGGCATGACAAGAATGGATTTGTTGAAGATTAATGCCTCAATTGTAAAAGGAGTAGTTGAAAATATCAAAAGATATGCAAGTGATTCCATAATAATTCCTGTAACAAATCCACTTGATCCAATGGTATATCTTACTTACAAGGTGTCAGGATTTTCTAGAAATAAAATATTTGGAATGGGTAACATACTTGATCTTTCAAGATTTATGCAATTCATACATGAGGCAACAGGTTACTCGAGACAATCGATTCGAGCTCTCGTAATAGGAGAACATGGTGAGAATATGCTTCCACTACCTAGGTATTCTACCTTATCAGGGATTCCGATTTCTTCGATTATCTCGAAGGAAAAAATTGAAGAAATTGTAAAAGGAACTAGACAGGTTGCTGCAAAGGTAATAGAATTAAAGGGAGCAACGGTACATGCACCAGGTAATGCAATATCTGCAATGTTGGAGGCTGTACTGAATAATACAAAGCAAGTAATCCCTGTTGCCACATATCTAGAAGGCGAATATGGATATTCTGGTATTACTATAGGGGTTCCTGCTGTAATTGGTAAAAATGGAGTAGAGAAGATAGTGGAACTTGATCTGGATTCAAATGAAAAAGAATGGTTCAAAAAAGGAGTGGAAAGCGTTAAAAATGGAATATCAAATCTTGAGCTCTGATTAAATTTTTAACCATATTACATATTATCATTATAATTGGACCTGATCAATATATTAGAATCACTGGATATGGGAAAGATAAGTGTAGCTAAAGCCAAGAAATTACTTTCTCTCTATTCTGTAGAAAAGATAGAGAACCTTGCAAAGATTGACATGGGAAGAAAATTGAGACGAGGGATACCTGAAGTAATTTTTGGAGAAAAAAAAAATTTTGTAGATCTTAAAAAAATAATTCTTTCGACAATCTCAAAATCAGATTCTGTTTTGGTATCGAGAATTAACAAAGATCATTATAAAAGAATAACTGCATTTTCACGAAAAAACAAATTGAGAACTAAAGTAGGAAAGAATAATACATCTTTACTTTTCTTTAGGAAACTTTATTCTACAGGAGGAAAGGTAGGAATAATGACTGCTGGAACCTCTGATATTGGAGTAGCAGAAGAAGCAAGGCTAATGTGTGAGGCAATGGGCTGTCAATGTGTTTGTAATTATGATGTTGGTATAGCCGGTATCCATAGGTTATTCCCAATAATAAAAAAAATGATAATTGAGGAAGTAGATGCAATTATAGTCGTGGCGGGAATGGAAGGAGCTCTTGCATCTGTAGTTTCATCTCTTGTAGATATTCCCGTTATAGGAGTTCCATCATCGGTTGGATATGGGTATGGGGAAAAAGGTGTAGCTGCATTAGCATCTATGTTACAGAGCTGTACTTTGGGTCTATCTGTTGTAAATATAGATAATGGTATTGGTGCAGGAGCTTTCGCAGCTAATATTGCTAATAGACGAATGAGAAAATGATCAAGATCTAAGAATGCCTAGATTGCCCAATTCTGATCCAATTCCATACCCTAGTAGAGCTATTCCTGTACCAAGCAGTGCCATCTCCAACCCTCCTCGTAACATGCTTAAGTTAGCAATTCTTGATTTTGTGGCTCCAATAATAAATGAAGCAGAGAGACTAGTCCCTATAGCTACCAGCAAGGGAATATATCCACTTAAAAAGAAATATGGAATAATAGGTAAAATTCCTCCAACGAGAAAAGCCCCAAACATTCGGAAAGCACTTTTCAACGGACTACCAATTATGTCAAAATTCAATTTTAGTTCCTCCGTAAGCATTGTGTCTAACCAAACCTTCTTGTCAGATGTTATCTTTTTTACTATGTTTTCTAACTCAGAACCAGAAAAACCCTTAGCCTTGTAAATATCTTCAATCTCCCTTCTCTCAGCTTCTGGTACATTATCCATCTCCCATTTTTCACGTTCAATTTCTGAACTCAAAATTTGTCTTTGTGATTTTACTGCAAGATAATTTTGGACTGCCATGGCCTTTGCTCCGGTAAACATGGCTACAACAGCTGCAAGTATAATAAGATTAGAAGCAACAGAAGCACCACCGACTCCAGCAACTATTCCTAATGAAGTATTTATGCCATCTCCAAAGCCAAAAACAAAATCCCTGATAGAACTACTCTCTCTCTGGTGCCTTTCTACATGTCTAGGTTCTACTCCAGTCAATACTATGGGTATATAACACTGGCTTATATGTCAAAAGCAAAAATTTGGAAAGTAACACAGGTAAACGATTTATATCATAGTGGAAAGAACAAAGAAAGGAAATGGCAGGGCGGAGAATCGTTCTAACTGCAGACCGTAGCTTAATGACTAATTATCGAGGAAATTTCCTTTACGGATTTATAGCATGTGGCCCATACGAACTTGTTCCAGAATGGGTATTTGATAAGGTATTCTGCCCCCCTGTAGAGACCGATCAAAAAACTGGCGAAGCAAAAGTTGCACAAGTCGGTCTGCGTAGAGTAGAAGCTTCATTATTACAAGGTTACAATCGAGAAGAAGTTTTTGTTGCAAATCCAGATTATCTAGAAAAATGTATTGGACCTGATACCAAGGTTGTGGGCATAAATGTAATGGATCCTCTTGGCATGGCTCCAGTGACTACCACAATGTCGCCAGAAAAACTCTCATACGTTGCAATGAAATTCAAGAGAATGTGCGCAAAGATTATTCAACTAAAAAAGAAATATAATTTTCATGTAGTAGTTGGAGGAAACGGTGCATGGGAACTTGCAAAAACTGATAGAATGAAGATTCACGGTATAGATACTGTTGTGGTTGGAGAGGCTGATGAGTTAGCTTTGGATCTTTTCCATGACCTAGAAAAGGGCGACGCACCTGAACTGATGCATTGTTTTGTAAAAAACATTCAAAATATTCCGGTAATCAAGGGGCCAACTGTTAATTCTTTAATTGAAGCAATGCGTGGATGTGGAAGAGGATGCGATTTTTGTGATGTTAACAAGAGATCAAAAAAAGACTTGCCATTAGCAAGATTACAACATGAGGCTAAGATTAATTTAGATTATGGCTTTGATTCGATTTGGTTACATTCTGATGAAATGCTACTATATGGATGTGACAACAGGGAATTTAAGCCAAATTATGATTCTATAATAGAATTATGGAAAGGTTTGAAGTCAATGGGTGCGAGATTCGTGGGAACTACTCATATGACTTTTTCTGCAGTGTGTGCTGATCCAAAACTTCTACATGATATGTCAGAAATAAATGGTATGAGTAATGAAAAATGGTTAGCAACAAATCTTGGGATCGAAACAGTGGCACCTAGAATGGTCAAGAAACACCTTGGGGTCAAGACGAAACCTTTCTCAACTGATGAATGGGGTTGGGTAGTAAGGGAAGGTGCCAAAACTCTAAATCAGAATCATTGGTTTCCTGCAGCTACCTTGATAATTGGGTGGCCTGATGAGACCCCTGATGAAACACAATACACTATAGACTTGATTGAAGACTTCAAAAAAACTGCTATGCGGGGTATTGTTGCTCCGTTATTGTATCAAGACTTTAATGAAAAGAATTCAATGCACTTTGGTAACCTCAATGAATCTCAATTCACACTATTCTGGAAATGCTGGGAACACAACCTTAGAGTTATTAACGATATTATTCCGATAATTATCAGAAATAAAACATACGGGCCTCCTATGAAACTTGTGATGTATGGAATGATAAAAGCAGGAACTTGGGCAATAATGCGTTATCTTCGAGGTCTTTGTAAAGAACTTTTTAATGGTAAGCTTCCAGAAGATATTATGGAAAAATATGCAAGAAGTAGATCTGTTAATGCTCCTGCGTACACTAGGTAAGTCTGTTTTCCAATTCCTTAATTGCCGCATCAGCGATGGTATTTGACTTTGGAGTCAAAACCACAAAATAAATCTTGTCTGCTCTCTCTGCAGACTCAACAATTCTAATTTTCTTTAAATTCATATCAAACTCCAATAATTTTCCTTCCAATTTTCCTTTTGAATAGATCATAAAAAAAGAATTACCTGAATTAGGATTAAGAGGAATCATAGAAAAGATGTATCCTTTGTAGGAACTTATTGGTAGTATGTTTTTCATTGGTGGGGCCATAGTAGACATGTATACAAATATGTCTTCAGGCAAATCAAATTCTTCAAACTCAAAATTCATAGTTTTTACTCCACCATTCTTGTATAATAATCTAAGGACTATAACAATTCCTGATTTGGTAACCTAAGTTTTCAATTTGCCTCATTTCTAGATTTTACCTTTCGATTTTTACATTTATCTGATTGTTACAGTTTTGATGACAAGATAATAATATTATAGCCAAAAAAACTGAACTTTCATCCTTCCTAGATGTGATTTATACTCCGAAAATACTTGTGTGAATATATTAAAAATTCAGAACCTATGATGATATAATTTTTGACGGTATTACTCTCAGTCGAGTCTTTGTTGATACTGCAATTATTGTTACTATTGCAATGGCAAGCACTAGAACTGCAATCGGTCCAAACTCTGGAACTATTATAGTACCGATGATGTCAATTTTATTATCTCCTGCATGGAAAGGAATACTTAGTATTCTAGAGTTAGTATTTTTCAATTCGTTTACCTGCGATACAAGTTTATCATTCACTGTAACAAGAAACGGTTGATCTTCAAGGTCTGCTGGATTAATTTTTACTCCTGTCATAATTTGGTCCTTTGTTAGATTAGCAGGTACCTTCGAGTCAATCATTTGACGAGGCAAAGTTATTGTGAGAGAACCATCTGATTGTGCATTTATTGCTATCT
>CAZIHN010000014.1:0-27621 GCA_964538845.1 uncultured Nitrosopumilaceae archaeon
GCAAGCAACGGGGGTAATCTTCGCGAAAATCCTACAAAATCTTTAACAAAAGTTTCCCTAACATTCTCCCAAGAACAATCTATTGCAGTAATAAAATCGGTTAATTTTCTGTCAGAGCTTAGTACAAATTCTTCCGCAAAGGGATTTAGAATCATGTTTTTTCCATATGTATTTCGAACTTTATTTGCGATACCAAATTTAACAAGCTTTGCAGCTGTGCACTTGGATGGATCATCCTGATTAAACATGACGACCTGAATTTTCACAAACCATGTTAATTCATAGCGGAATAAATTGATTGAGGTTTTGTATTTATTTGGTAATGTATGTTACTTGATAATAAAACCTAGTAGTCTCATTCTTTTTCATTATCTTTATGTTCCATTGACCGTCTGCAATAACATCATTTGCGTTTGATGGAATAATACTAAATTGTTGTATTCTTGTACCAGTACCAGAATATCCAACAAGAAAATTTGTACCATTAAGGTTAACAATTTGATACAACAAGCCTGATTGAATGGTAGATTTACTAACTTTACAATCTTGATTAGGTCCCAATAAGCAAGTTCCATCAGGCAAGCTCACAGCTATGCTTACATCACTTTCATCTCCTTGGTTTAGCCTAAGTAGACCATCAAGTTCTCTCGGATAGAATGTTTTATTATCAAGTATTTTTTTGCTCAAGGGTATTGATACTATCGAGTCCGGAATCTTTAGAATTTTTTCAATCAGTGTGTTTGTCGATGAATGTTCTTGAGTTGGTCCTATCTCAGTTGGGATGACAGTCAGAGTATGGGTTTCGTTAGCTGTCCCAGTACCATTTTCTCCAGATGTTTCATTTGATAATGGAAGTTGATTTACAACTTGGAAAAATGTATAGTACACTCCAAATGGAACCTTTGCGGCAATAGTATAATTTCCAAGTTGCATATTTTTTGGAATCTTATAGTCATAGCTAAATGATCCTGTTTGATCAAAATTGACTGTAATTCTGGGCAAGGTATTTCCCTCCTTAGACATGACTTGACCTTCACTAATTATCGTGTCATTAGCTAAACCTACAGCCAGATCAGCACTATCTACAGAAACAATGTAACTTGTTCTTCCAGTAAGAAGGACAGTTTGACCTGGAAGATACCGGTCATGATCAGTTGTCATAAAGAGTTGGAGATTAGTTGAGCTTGTGGAATAAGGATCAACAACTTTGAATGTTGTTTGGGCATTTGCTGTAAGATATTGTGCATACAGCCTGTAATTACCTGTCTTCCATATTCCTGGGTGAAAAGGAACCGAAACAGAGAATTGACCTCCCTGGCCAGCACTTGCATCAATTCTGAATGCTTGCTGTCCAGTATCTGAGAATATCATTATCTGAACCATCGAGTTTTGATCACTTGCTGCTTCATTTTCTTGTGGGAGAACTTGACCTGATATTTTTGCTACATCAGTGGAAATATAATCAGTCTTATCTGTTTCAATGGCAATGGGTGATACATCTTGATTAGGTTGTGGATTTTGTGTTACTTGAAAGAATAGATTTGAACTGGCATATTGAGAATTAATTGTAATTCTATAGATGCCATAAACATTAGATGAGGAACTAGCGGTAGGTGAAGACGACCTATCAGTAGTAATAGACGAGGTACCTATTGTGGCCGTATTAGGTACAACCCAACTCCAAGAAAAGAATCCATTGTTTAGAGAAAGTGGAAAGGAAATTTGACCACCATCAGGTTTTTGTAAATTCAATGTAAATGATGATGTATCGGCGAGGCCTGAAATTTTTCCGTTCAATTGAACCGTTTCTCCTACGCCATAAACTTTCTTGTCCGTACTTGCAGATATTGGCCCTTGAGAACCTGTTGCAAGTGGATCATAAACAGTAAATGATGTTGAAGTGGATAACTGCGAATAGGTTGCTTTTAGCGTATAATTTCCAGGGTGAAATATTCCCCCTTGGATATTTTGTTTGACTTGAAATACACCGTTGTTATCTGGATATGCAGAATATGCAAGTACTTGCGAACTTGATACCATAAGATTGTTAATGAAACTACCCCCTGAAGTCAAAGGAGCACCAGTTGAATTCAATATTACAATCCTCACATTAGCTCCTGCGTTTGAAAATTCTGTCGAAATTGGATTTAAAATCTGACCAGAGATTACTAAAGAATCGCCTATAGCATACGAACTTTTGTCTGTAATAATACTAAATGGTGATGATACAGTCCCTTGATAGGTAGATGGGTTTTCGGTCACCACAAAATCAGTCTGGGCAATGCCATGAGGTAATGAAACAACAACTCTATAATTTCCTAAACTGTCCGATGTACCAGGAAGAGGAAATTTGTAGGTAAAGGTATTGTCTGATCCAATGTCTACGAATGTTTTGATATTTGCTGTATTTGGAACTATACCCCTATTTCCCGATGGCGTGAAGGTTTGAACAATTTGAAGACTAGGTGATAATCCAAGGTTTTGCAATCCTGGAAAGTTAGTATTTCCGCTAATAGTTACAGTCTCACCAGGAGCATAAGCTTTCTTGTCCGTAGAAACGGTAATAGCTGCTGCTTGAACATCTGTTGGAACCAGTGTAAATAAAGTGGTGGCAGAAGAACTTCCATAGGTTGCATACACCCTATAGATTCCATAGACTGGGTTTACTGTATCAACAAGTATTCCAGCTGTACTAGCTTGTTGTTGATAACTGTTAAAGGAGGTGAATTGGCCTTGGGAGTTTGGAAAAATAGATCCTTGTGATACCAAGACTTGGTTTGGATCATAAACCTTATACTTTATTGGAGTAAGTTGAATTATTGTCGATACATTACCTTGCAACGTAATAGGTTGGCTAATTGTATACGATTGTTTGTCCGTGGTTAGATACATAGTTGAAGGAGCCACAGATGGAGGAGGAATAAAAGAAGTGGATCCAAGCAAAAATGAAACAGAGGTTTGAACATCACCATAAGATGCGGATACTGTATATTTTCCTTCACCGAAACCTAAGACTTGGTCAAATTTCACAGAGGTAGAAAAAGTAAGATCATTTCCAGGATACAGAGTAAAGCTCTTCTGATATCCATTCGTGCCAGTAAGAACTAAATTGACTGATTGTGGGATATAACTAACACCAGGCAGACTTACAAGTTTTGAAACATTTCCTTTGATGTTTGCAACATCTCCAAAAATGTAACTCTGTTTATCGGTTGACACAAAAATAGAAAGCTGGCTTGATGTTGTAGTTGTCATGGGTTTTCCATTTGAAGAACCCGGAGTCCCTAGCTTAAAGACCCAATCGTTAGGAGAATTTGTATTATAACCATCATAAATTCGCTGCCAAGTAGAAGAATCTCCTTGTTGATCAGTCAGAGGCGGGGATTGATCTACCATGTTGCCGACTGAATCTGCAATTTGTATTACAGCTCCGTTGTGAGGAAACCACAAAGGTCCATAAGTGTACACAAGAAACTGTTGTCCTTGAATGACAGTCCCAGAAGAAATAGTATAGACATTTCTTAATCCTGAAGTGGCTCCAATAGTCCAACCCCCAATATTCACGGGATTGTTAGTTGGATTATACAACTCGACCCATTGCAATGGCATCTTGGAATCATCTCCCATGGGATTGATTTCAACTTCATTTAGAACTACATGGTTTGCAAATGTAACCATTTGACCGGAACCTGAATAACCTTGTCCAATTAGAGCTCCTGCTAGGACAAACGCAATAAAGTATAAGCTAGAGGGCTTCATCTGTTATATCATTTCATCCTTTTATTTCCAATTTTAGGTGTTGATTGTGGAAAAGTTGAGCTAGTTGTTAATGCCAAATATCCCTTCATCTTCCCCAATTTAGAAGCTCTAGAAGGATTATAAGTCGTACGTAGAATTCGTTCCCCTCTAAACGTAGCCCTAGATAGTTTCCCCCGTCTCCTTTGTTGAATCGCAATTAGGACATTTTTTATCCGTTATTTTTGTGCCGCATATGGCACAAACTCCTTCTCCAATCTCCTTCTGGATTTTCCTTTTTCTTCTACCAACAAATACCCGCATTCCAAAATAAATCATGACTGCAATTAGTATAGAATAGATGGGTGCAAGAAATGCCATTAATCCTACCATCAAGAAAAGAACTCCCAGAATCAACAGAGTTTCACGTTTCTCAAATTTCAAATCAATCTAAAAATTTAGTAATTTAATAAATAGGTATGCCAGAACTCAGAGTCACTGAATTAACATTCATCTTTTTTCATGTCTCTAACTCTTCTTCATCGTCTGGCTAATGATTAATTGTTAACGTGAAATAATAACCAATTTAATTGTCCTTCAATAATAATGCGAAGAAAAAATGGGATCGGCCGGATTTGAACCGACGACCTCAGGTACCCAAAACCCGAATCATACCAAGCTAGACCACGATCCCGATGAGTTTGCACAAAAATGTCCCCAATTTAAGCTTCTCAGATCATCTGATGATTTTAAATAAGAACCAAATTAAGACAAGGTTATGCAATTTCAGGACTACATTGATGCTGGAAAGATAGCATCTGAAGTTAGAGAAAATGCCAGAAAGAAATACTATGTGGGTTCCACGCTTTTTGAGGTATGTGAATCAATCGAAAAGGAAATAGAACAAAAAGGTGGAAAATGTGCGTTTCCCGTAAATACCAGTATAAATGAAATTGCAGCACATTACACAGCAGAGCCCAATGATGAAAAAACAGTCAAAGACACAGATCTTTTAAAAATTGATCTGGGTGTCCATGTTAATGGGCATATAGCAGATACTGCAGTAACGGTTTGTTATGAACCAAAATATGAATATCTTGTGCAGGCAGCTGAAGCTGCTCTTAGAGAAGCAATTTCAATAGTTCGAGTAGGCGCAAAATCAAGTGATGTTGGAAAAATGATCGAAAATACTGTAAAACAGATGGGTGGAATTCCAATCGCAAACCTTAGTGGCCATTCTCTCGAACAATTCACAATTCATGCTGGAAAATCAGTGCCAAACATATGGTCTATTGGCTCATTTTCTTTCCAGTCTTCTGAAGCATATGCTTGCGAACCTTTTGTAACTACTTCTGAAGGACTAGGGTTTGTGCGAGAAGGAAAGACTAGGAATATATTTTCTCTTGTCTCGCGTAAGCGAACAAAAGATGAGCAAGCGAATGATCTTATCGACTTCATATGGAAAAAATTTAACATGTTACCATTTGCTCTAAGGTGGTGCATTTCAGAATATGATGAAAAAACTGCAAGAGTACTTCTTGACAAATTAATTCAGAACAAGATAGTACGGTCTTACCCTATACTTGTTGAGGCAAATAACCAAAGAGTAGCCCAGGCAGAACATACATTCATCCCACAAGAAAACGGTGTGACTGTAACTACTATTTGAGCACTTCACCGAAAATCTGTGTAATCATCATTTGACCAATGTTACAGGAAGAACATTTTTCCATAACTTTAAAAACATAATCACCTTCTCTGAATTTTCTTTTTGAAACAGCATTACAATTATTACATTTTTCCATAGTATATGGATCAATAACCTCTTCTTTTTTTCTGAAAAATATCATTGTGAAACTCCGAGAGTATTACCAACTCCAATTATCAAGGCAGATTGCCCTATCTTTGTATTTTCCTTGACTATATCAAATACTTGATTTGTCACTTTCTCAGCGGCATCAGAAATTTCCTTTTTCATAAGGGTTATTGCTTCTTTGATTGATTGTTTTACCACAATCGCGTAAATTGGTATTTTGTGACTGGTGGCTACTTCTTCTATTTGGAATCTTTCAGTTCCTATTCCTCCAATTGCTGCTCCAAATCCTTGGGCTATTGAACCAGTATCTTCTCCTTCTAGTTTCAAAGCTGCATCAACCATCACTATAATGTCTGGTTTTCTTTCTACAATGATTTTCTCAAGAGCATCTCCTGGTCTTCCAACTGTTGCTGCCGGTCCTTCTGCTTTTAATAGGATTAGTTTTCTTCCCTCATAGTCTTTTTCACTCCATACAGTCTCAAGAGCTATCAATTTTTTTTCCGTGCCAAGCATCAATTTTCCTACCACCGTAGGTCCTACACCATCACCAATTGGTTGTCCTTGTTCGAATGCAGATACAGCAGTCTTCAAAGCTTCTGCCTCCTCCATTATAAATGGCATCATCATTTGCAAAGGCAGTATTAACGGAAAATTATTTTGTTTCTTTGCAGTAAGGAAGATATGCCTAACTGTTTTGTATAACAAATGTAATGTAGTTACCACCTCGAGAATGTTGACAATCTTACTTGCTTCCAAGTGGCTAATGTTTGGAGATAAATTATTTACTTGTTCTCTAGTAAAATCTTCCCTTGTTCTCATGATATGTCTTATTTTTGGAACTATTCCGTTAGGATCCAGATCTGCTGGGAAAATAGTAAAATACTCATAATACCTTTCAAGTTTTTTTGAAGGATCATCTATTTGTTTTAGAGTTTTTTTTACATAAGAGATTAAATTTTTTCGAGTGTCATCTCTGTAAGTTTTCAATTTTTCAATTGATTTGTTGATCTCTGAAGAAGTAACTTGAAGCTGAATTCGCTGTCCATATAACATGAAAACAAAAATTGGAACTATCCAAACAAGCCACATAAGCGGGTTAGAATTATCATTAGTATTGAACAGTTTGTCAATGTTTATGCCTAAAAAATCCAATACAAAAAAGTCATCTTTTTACCAAAATAAATCTTTCATAGCATAAAATGATTTTAAACATTCAACACCAATGAATTATATGAAATCACATGAGATTGGCTGCAAATTATCAAAAATAATTACTGGCACAGTATTATGGGACGAAAATTCAAGGAATTTTTATTCCGTTGATTCAAGTTCGTATACAATAAAACCAACTGTTGTGGTATTACCAAAAAACAAGGCAGATATCATAAAAATTGTCAATTTTGCATCAAAATATAAAATTCCAATTACTCCTAGAGGTTCTGGAACAGGTCTTGTTGGAAGTGCACTTGGAACTGGAATTATTATAGATATGAGACACTTTAAAAAAATAAAACTCAGATCAGGATATTTGGAAACTGAATCAGGAGTTCTTAAGGGAGAATTAGACAAAGTCCTTCAAAAAAATAATAAATTTCTTGGACCAAACCCATCAATAGGACCATTCTGTACCATTGGAGGAATGATTGCAACCAATGCAAGCGGCAGTCACTCATTAAAGTATGGCAGCATGATAGAAAATCTTATTGGAATCAAGATGATAACTGGCGAAGGCAAAGTACTAACTCTGCCTAATTATGATTCAAAGATAATGAAATTAATACCACCTAACATGACACAACTATTTCCCAAAATTTCAAAAAACTCGTGTGGATACAGACTGGACAAAATAAGAAAACTTGCAGACATTCATAAAATCGTCGCAGGCTCTGAAGGTACACTTGGAGTTATACTTTCAGCAAGACTCAAGGTATTTCCCTTACCGCGAAAGTTAGTTCTCATTATTTTATCTTACACAACCATTCTAAACGCAGTAAAAGAAGTTCCAGATCTAGTAAAGCTTAACCCATCAGCCTTGGAGCTAGTAGATTCAAACATTGCAAGGCACATGAAAATTAAAATTTCCAAGAAGGGATGTCTCCTTTTTGTAGAGTTCGATACTAACCTTCATAATATTAAAAATAATGTTCTGCAAAAGACTTCTGCAAAGATCGTAAAGAGTGCATCGACAAAAAAAGAGATCCAAGAATTATGGAAGTTTAGAAATTCTGCATTATCATACAGCATTCAAAATATTACAAAGTATGAAAGATTACCAACCATAATTGAAGATGCGACAGTTCCGATAAGACGGCTTCCTCTACTCTTGAAAATACTCGATATAATCACAAGAAGATATGGTTTACGACTGGTAGTCTATGGGCATGTGGGAAATGGGAATCTACACATAAGACCAATCCTTAAGAGAATAGACAGGCAAGTAATAAAAAAAATTGCAGGAGAGTTTTTCTCATATGTTATAGGAATAGGAGGGAGCATAACAGGAGAACACGGTGATGGTCTTGCCAGGTCAGAATATGTTAAATTGCAATATGGAGAGGAAACTTATTCCATCTTTAAATCATTAAAAAAACAATTTGATCCAAAAAATATTCTAAATCCTGGCAAAATTATATTTGAGAAAAGCACTTTAACAAAAAATCTAAAGTTATAGTTATTTTATCTTTGTCCCAAGAGGCACACTCTCATCCACAGTCAACCAAAATGGTCTATCATTTAGGTCAGCAGCTAATAGCATTGCATTCGATTCCATACCGGCAATCTTTCTAGACTCTAGATTTGCTATTACTATGACTTTTTTCCCAAGAAGTTCCTCTGGTTGATAGTATTCTGCCCCTCCAATTATTACAGGACGTTTCTCTTCCCCAAGGTCAATTACACCCTTGACAATTTTGGTTTTTCCTGGAATTTTTCCTACTTCTATTATTTTTGCTACTCGAATGTCTAACTTCAAAAAATCATCATAACTTATAGAATTCACAACAAAACTAAAATGCTGACATTAAAATTGATTTCGAAAATATAACAATTTTCAATCTCCTTATAATATAAATATGTAAAAACTAAGGTCTATTTTATGACTAATATTGCATCATCAATAGAGATCAACGCACCATTAGAGAAAGTTTGGAATATTATATCTGATCTTGATTCTGAACCAAAATTTTGGAAAGGAACAAAAGAAGTAAAGACATTATCAAGAGAAGAAAATGTTGTACAACGAGAGGTCACCATTGCGTTTAGGGACTCAAAATGTTTGCAGACGGTGACTATCTATCCAAAAGAAAAAATTCATGTACAATTTACTAAAGGAATCATAGACGGTACGAAGACTCTAACACTTTCATCACAACAAAAGACGAAGCTTGAAGCTGTATGGGAAATAAGGTTCACCGGAATGATGGGTATGTTCACTGGAATGGTAAAAAAACACATACAAAGTGGTACGGAGCAAGCACTGCAAAGCATAAAGCAAGAAGCAGAGATGTAAACGTATGTTTTATGTAGATGCAATAAATTACATTTTTTCAACTATTTTATTTGGAGTAGCACTAACTTGGATTTTGCTGATAAAATCAATGTGGATTACTTTTCGTGACTCACCCTATTTAGATAAATTTGAATCTAAATCTCACTCTCATCCCATGGTTTCAGTCATATTACCAGCAAGAAACGAAGAGAAATTCATAGAACGATGTATTAGATCACTAGTAGAACAAGATTATAACAATTATGAAATTATAGTTATAGATGACAGGTCTGATGATAAGACAGGTGAAATTATAAAGAGATTAGCTAAGGAGAATTCCAAGATAGTTCATGTCTTAGCAGATCCCAAACCCAAAGGTTGGATGGGAAAGAATTGGGCGTGCATGGAAGGCTTCAGAATTGCAAAAGGAGATCTTTTACTATTTACAGATGCAGATACAGTTCATACAACGAAAATAATTTCTCTAGCAGTCAACCATTTATTGGGTGAATATTTAGATGCAATTACTGTAATCCCAAGAATGCTTTGTCTCGACAGATGGACAAGGATTACGCTTCCGGTATTATCTACATTTCTTCATACTAGATTCTCTGCATTACGAGTTAATGACACCTCAAAGAAAACTGGATACTTTTTCGGAAGTTTTTTTGTAATCAAGAGACAAGTCTATGTGAGTGCAGGAACCCACGAGGGAGTAAAAAGTGAGATAGTTGAAGATGGAGCATTGGGTAAAAAAGTAAAAGAATTTGGTTTTAAGTTAAAGATGGTTAGAGGAGAACATCTCATAGAGGCAGTTTGGGCACGAGATTGGTCAACTTTGTGGCATGGACTTAAAAGACTAATGATTCCACTCTATCTTCAGAACAGAGGTATAGCAATTGGAATATTTTTTGCTGTGCTATTCTTGTTGTTTATGCCATTTCCACTTCTTGTATATGCCTCAATTTTTTCCCAGATGGCGGGATCATATACCATTTTATTTGCATCCTCAATTTTGGCGTCTGGATTACTTTATGTAGCATGCATAATCGACGCTGACAAAGGACTTTCACTTAAAATAAGATATGCGATATTTGTTCCGATTGGAGCTGCCATAATCATTGGAGGATTTTCAATAGGGATAATACATGCAAAGAAAGATGACGCTGTAAGATGGCGTGGAAGGACTTACTCAATGGTAGATACAATTCAGAATTCAATAAGTCTCTAAGGCAAGGTTTACACAAAAAATTTTCCTTATAAATTCTTACAATGATTCATGATGAAGCTTTTTTGTAAGAAAAATCTAAACTTGTCCTCGCGCCAGATTCTATTCATTTATTAAATATAGAAAAAACCATTTCCAATTTCTTGCCATGAGTTATAGGTAGGCAAGATACAATTATCATTCTTGGACAAGACTACAACAATTTTTGGGTCAATTTATGCCGCAGTTGTTCTAGTCATAGTTTTTGTGTTCATATTTGAACCCATAGCGGCAGATTCCTTACACCTATCAGCAAACCATTTGATACCTATTTCTAATTTGAATTCTGATCCGCAATTAAACTTGGCAGACCTCTTTGCAAAGTCAGATAATGGTGTAGTACAGATAATAGTTAGAAAATCAGGAGATAACTCATCGGATAGAACAATTGGTTCAGGAATTGTTTATGACCTCATGGGACACATCATAACTAATAATCATGTTGTAGTAAACTATCAAAAAATAAGGGCAGTATTTCATGATGGAGAATCTTATCCAGCCAAAGTAATAGGTACTGATCCCTATGCAGATCTTGCTGTTATCAAAGTAAGTGTAAACCAACAAGTATTGCATCCTTTGCAGCTTGCTGATTCATCAAGGCTTAGAATAGGAGATCAGGTAGTGGCCATCGGTAGTCCCTTTGGTTTGTCTGGCTCAATGACCTCAGGGATAGTAAGCCAAACTGGGAGGTTATTAACTCCACCCAATATTGGTTCGTTTTCAATTCCAAATGTAATTCAAACAGATGCTGCCATCAATCCAGGAAATTCTGGCGGTCCTTTACTGGATAACACTGGAGAGGTGGTGGGAATCAATACTGCAATTCAATCTCGAACAGGAGAATTTTCCGGAATTGGTTTTGCCATTCCCTCAAACACTATGAAACGAGTGATACCTGTTCTAATACAGGATGGACATTACCGACATCCTTGGCTTGGAATATCAGGGATGTCTATTGATCCTGATATTGCCAGCGCACTTGGCACATCCATATCAAGAGGGTTTCTTGTGGAGACAGTAGTACCAAACAGTCCTGCATCAAAGAGCGGCCTACATGGATCAAACTATACAAAAATAGTGGAAGACACCAAATTAAAAGCTGGTGGCGACATCATAATTGGAATCGACAATGTTGCCGTTAATCAATTGGAGGACATGTTAAACTATCTACAGGACCAAAAGTCGGTAGGAGACAAAATAACACTAAATATAATTAGAGATGGCAAACCTATGAAAGTAAATCTAGTTTTAGAAGAAAGACCAAATCAAGCGCAGTAGTACAAGCCATAAATACAACCCTATAAGCTACAATGCTGTTGAGTAATCTCATCTTAACATCTGAACTGTTAAACAGGATTGTAGAGGGGAGATCAATATCAAAGAATGAAGCATACCAAGTTTATGAAGATTCTGAAAAAAATCCTGATGATCTTTATTCTGCCGCACAGCAAATACGAAATAAAAACAAGGGGTTCAAAGTAACATACTCAAGAAAATTTTTTTTTAATCTCATAAATCTCTGTCGTGACACATGCACCTATTGTACTTACAAATCGGAGCCTGGCCAAACCAAACTCTCCATGCTATCAAAGAAAGACATTACAAATTCTGTGCAACTTGCAAAGAGATTCAAGTGCACTGAAGCTCTCTTTGTTACTGGAGAAAGACCAGAACAAAGCTATAAGGAAGCAAGAGATTGGCTCAAAGAAAATGGATTTTCTACCACTGCGGAATATTTGGTATATGCTTCTGAGATTGCTCTAAAGGCTGGTTTATTTCCGCATACCAATGCAGGAAATCTAACAAAAGAAGAAATGAAAGAACTAAAGAAGACAAATGTGAGTCTTGGACTGATGATGGAAAATTTGAGTCATAGACTCTCTGAAGAGGGAATGCCTCACCAGTTTGCGCCAAGTAAAAATCCCAAAGCAAGAATGAAGGTACTGGAGAACGCAGGACAGTTGGCAATACCAATGACTACAGGATTACTAATAGGAATTGGAGAAAGTCCATTTGAAATACTAGATTCTTTATTTTCAATAAAACAATTACATGAGCAATACGGACACATCCAGGAAGTAATACTGCAAAACTTTCAACCAAAGATTGACACTCCAATGGCCTCAACCCCCTCTCCACATCAACGTTACTTTAAGAACCTAGTTGCTATGAGTAGGATAATAATGCCGGAGATGAATATTCAGATACCTCCTAATCTCTCTCAAGAATCATATTCTGATTTTCTTACGGCAGGGATCAATGATTGGGGAGGAATATCACCAATTACTCCTGATTTTGTCAATCCAGAGCATCAATGGCCTAAAATTGATACTGTTGAGACCAAATGTGCTACTTATGGATTCCAGTTGAGGGCCAGATTTCCAGCATATCCAGAATTTTTTGGATTCGTCAACTCAGACTTGAGAGAGAAAATGTTAGAAATTGCCGATAAAGATTGCCTAGTAAGTAAGGAGTACCTATGAGTATAGAAACATCTTACTTTGATTCGCTTCAAAGAGAAGCCAATCCACTCATATCCGAGACTTTGAATCGTGCTTTGGGAGAAAAAGAAATTTCAGTAGATGAAGCTACCAGATTATTTTACGCAAAAAACATTGACTTTCACCTTATTGGCCTAGTAGCAGACGAATTAAGAAGACGTAGAGTAGGAAATGTCGTTACCTATGTTGTAAATAGAAATATCAATTTCACCAACGTCTGCATAAAGCAATGTGGGTTTTGTGCTTTCAGCAGAGACTTTCGCGAAGAAGAAGGTTACTTTCTACCCATAGAGGAGATAGTCAGACGTGCCAAAGAAGCACGTGCTTTAGGTGCAACAGAAATTTGTGTCCAAGCAGGATTACCACCTGATATGGATGGACAAATGTATGAAAATATTTGCAAAGCGATAAAACATGAAGTTGGGAATATTCACATACATGGATTTTCACCAGAAGAAGTACTCTATGGTGCTACAAGATCTAACATAACAATAAAAGAATATTTGGGCAGATTAAAAGACGCCGGAGTAAATTCCTTACCTGGTACAGCTGCTGAGATTTTAGATCAATCCATGAGAGATAGGATTTCCCCAGGAAGAATTAGTGTTAGTAAGTGGATTGAAATCATCAAGACTGCTCACAAACTAGGAATTCCATCAACTTCAACCATTATGTTTGGCCACCTTGAATCTCCAAATGATAGAGCTAGACACATAGGACTCATACGTGAAATTCAAAAGGAAACAGGCGGTTTTACAGAATTTGTACCGTTAAATTTTATCCATACTGAAGCACCTATGTACAAAAAAAACTTGCACGGGGATTTAAGAAACGGAGCAGATGGAAAAGATGTTTTGCTTATGCATGCGGTATCACGAATCATGCTAAATAACCAAATCAATAACATACAGACATCTTGGGTAAAAGAGGGTACAGGGATGGCACAACTCTCACTACTCTGGGGGGCAAATGATTTTGGTGGAACACTGATAAACGAAAGTATTTCTACTGCCGCCGGGGCAGGATTTGGTCAATTGTTAAGACCAAAAGAGATTAGACAAATAATTTGTCAAACAGGAAGAACACCTGCTCAACGATCTACTTCTTACAAAATTATTAAGACTTTTGGTTCAGAAGAAGGTAACGATCCTCTTGATGAAATTCAAAATACTTCACGTTTTGGAACATATCATGAATTAGTCAAGATGGATAGATACAGGTTCAAAACAAATAGGCGAAAGTAACCGTATTTGTGTATAAAATAATCTAACCTTCAACTAGAGTTTAGGATGGAAAAACTGGGCACCTATTCCAATTGCATACAGACAGAGTAACAAAATCCCGGACTTTAATCCCATCTTATTTTTAAACATTGGAATCATAGATACAACAGTAATTATAGTAACAAGTACCATTTGATATTCCAGCAGTGATGTATTTTGTATTCTTGCTGTAAAACCCTTGTAACTTATTGCTGCAAAAACAGCGACCGCAAGAAGTAGAGTGTTATTTAGAATCTTTGATCCAAGAACATTTGCAACCGCAATTGAAGCACCATGTGCCCCCTTTCGTGCTAGAAGGATCATAGATATTTTTTCCGGCATCTCACCTGCAATAGGACTAATAATAACAGCAAGCATGACCACAGAAACTCCTGCATCCACGGCAACGCCCTCAAGTGCATGGACAAATGGTTCAGCCCCTAGAAATATCCCACCTGTTCCGGCTACAAAGAGGATCATGGCTCTTGTAAAGTGACTCTTTGACTTTGGTTCCAGCTTATTTTCATGAAGCTCATTTTGCAACGATAACATCTTTTTCTCTTTTTTCATCTCACGAAAGGCAAGAGCAAGATAAGTGACAAATAATCCGCTGAAAATAAGTCCATCCATAATATCAAAGCCATCAATGAACATTATAGCACCTACAACAGCCGTAATTACTAGAAAAATCTTGTCCAGATTGAATTCCTTTACGTCAATGAATTTTTGAGGACCTTTTGAAATTCTGGTGGTTGCAATAATTAACATAACTGCAAGACCCAAAGTCATCATAAACAAATTACTACCAAGAGCAGAACCTATTGCTATATCGTAAGAACCATCTTTAGCAGCAGCTATTACTATACCAATTTCAGGTAAAGTGGTTGCCACACTAAGTAATGTTCTTCCGACAAATCTTCCTCCCCATCTTTCCGATAGATGTTCTGCGCCATCAGATAGAAGCCAACTTGCAAAAATTAGCTCTGCTAACCAGCCGACTAAAATAAACGAATTACTTACCAATAGCTATTCTCTTAAACGATATTCTAATAATTGTGACGATCAACTAATTTTGTATCAAATGCGTACAACAGTTTCTCTTGTGTATATTTTTGGATTAATTTTCAAGCTATGATTCTTTAACAATTATCATTGTAAGAGTAGATTTTATTCCTTCCAATTTTCTTACTTTGGATGTTATCGTTTCTCTTAAGGATTCCATTGAATCAGACTCAATTATCATCAATACATCATAAACACCATAAACAGGATATACTTCTTTTACGGATTGGATTTTTTTTATTTCATTTACAATTTGCCCCTCTTTTCCAAGTTCTGCATTCATTAGAACAAACGCGCTATGCATGGTAAGGATGTGAATATCGGGAATAAAAACAAATTGAATTTGCGTAAAAAAAGCTATTACCTAGCTAAAAAAAAGCATCCAGCTAGAATTAATAAGGTATATTACCGTACTATTACCGTAATATGAGAACACGAATGACCTACATACCAGTCGAAGTGGCAGACCAATTCTCTGACTTCATTATTAGAAGAGATGAACAAGTCCTAGATGCAATAAAAGCCAGAGCCAAAGATTTTAGCACCATATCCATTCTAAAATTACTATATCAACTCAAATGTTCTCCTATGACATTTTCAGATCTGTATGTAAAATCAAATATTAGGATGAAGAGATCTTTTTTGAATTATCTCGACCTTTGTATAACCTATAATTTCATCAGGAAGGAGCCAGATAGATCTAATATGATTTACTTCATAACTGACAAGGGAAGAACTATGTTGGAACTTTTTACTCAAAAGAGTAATTAGTTACTCACCGCAAACTACACAATTCTTTTATCTTCATCAACTGGAGCAGAATCATTGGCAATTACTTACAAGGATGTAGGAGTAGACATATCCAACATAAAGAAAAGTCAAGCAGATATTGGACGTCTAATATCTTCAACACATAATCTGCAGAAAAAAATTAAGACAATGTCTGGTTTTGGACATTACGCAGGAATTGTTGAAATTAATGGTGGAAGATTATTAGCAACCCACACCGATGGAGTTGGAACCAAAGTAATCATAGCACAGATGATGAAAAAATATGATACAATTGGAATCGATTGCATAGCTATGAACGTAAATGATGTAATATGCACAGGAGCAGTTCCAGTATCATTTGTTGATTACATAGCTGCTAATAGAAATGAACCAAAAATATTCAGTCAAATAGTACAAGGATTGGTAAAGGGGGCAAAGAAATCTCTTGTACCCATTGTAGGTGGAGAGACAGCTATCTTACCAGATTTGATATCAGGAGAGAATTTTTCGTTTGACTTGGCAGGAACAGTTGTAGGAATTCTTAATAAAAAGGATCTAATTCTTGGAGGTTCCATAAAATCCGGAGATGCAATAATCGGAATAAAAAGTAGTGGTTTACACTCGAATGGTTATTCACTAGCAAGAAAGGTATTGCTTTCAAAATATTCATTAAAAGACAAGATTAAAGGGCTTGGCAGGATTGGTGATGCACTTTTAGAGCCAACAGAAATTTACGTGAAACCTGTTCTTGAAGCCTTAGGAGAATGCAAAATACACGGACTTGCACATATCACAGGGGGTTCATTTACGAAACTGTTGCGTCTCAAAAGAACTGGATATGTATTAGATAATATACCTAAGCCACCACCCATATTCCAAATAATCGAGGACCAAGATGTAGAAAAGGACGAGATGTACAAGACATTTAACATGGGAATTGGTTTTTGTCTAATTGCTTCAGAAAAAGAGGTAGAAAGAATAAATGAGATCTTCAAAAAAAATGGTATGCACAGTAGCCAGATTGGACATATTGTGGAAAAAAAAGGTGTCTATATTGACTCGCTTAAAATCACGTGAAATGAATGAATTCGTCAAGGTAGATTAGGATTTAATACCCAAATTCATTGTAAAGAGTCGTGCAAAAAACTGCAATAAAATTTGAAGATGCCTGTAAAGAGATTTGCCAAAATTTGCTTTCCATCTCAAATCCTACAAACAAGGATGTAAAAAGAGCCATCAAGCAAATTTGTGTAAAGTATTCCCTAGAAAGAATACCAAGAAATTATGAGGTTCTTTCAACTGTAGACAATGCTGATTATGTGAGACTCCAAAAAGTACTTGTAAGAAAACCAGTAAAGACTGCCTCTGGAGTATCAATAATTGCTTTGATGCCAAAACCATATGCTTGTCCCCATGGAAGATGTACTTATTGTCCAGGAGGAGTTGAATTCAATACTCCTAATAGCTATACAGGACGTGAACCATCCACGCAAAATGCGATATCTAACGATTATGATCCAAAAAAACAGATTATTGATAAACTTGATCATTTGATTTCATACGGTCATGACAACACCAAGCTTGAACTCGTAATTGTGGGAGGTACTTTTCTTTTCATGCCTCGAGATTACCAGACTAATTTTATTAAATCCTGTTTTGATGCTTTAAATGGATTTGATTCCCCTAATTTGGAAGCTGCCAAGAAAAGTAATGAGACTGCCAGCATAAGAAATGTAGGATTTACAATAGAAACAAAGCCAGACTATTGCAAAAGGCAACATGTTGACTGGATGCTAGAATATGGAGTAACAAGAGTAGAAATTGGAGTCCAGAGTCTTCATGAAACAGTCTACGATATTGTAAACCGAGGACACACATACAATGACGTTATAGAATCTTTCCAGATATCAAAGGATTCAGGATATAAAATTGTGGCACATATGATGCCAGGACTTCCAACAATGACCCCAGAAGATGATATAGAAGATTTTAAGCGACTTTTCACTGATCCTTCGCTAAAACCTGACATGCTAAAGATATATCCCACACTAGTTCTTGAAAATACACAAATTTACAAGGCATACAAGGAAGGTAGTTTTAGGCCATATTCTGACCAAGAAATGATAAAAGTCCTTACTGAAATCAAAAAGATAATCCCTAGATGGGTGAGAATTATGCGAATGCAACGTGAGATTTCATCAGACCAGATATTTGCGGGACCAAAACTTGGAAACTTACGTCAAATAGTACAACAAAATCTCAAAAGACAAAACATTTCATGCAAGTGTATCAGATGCAGAGAAGCAGGTCTTTCAGAAGGTACGATTAAAATTGATGATATCAAGATGCATAGAGACAACTATGAATCGTCTCAAGGGCAAGAGATTTTCTTGTCATATGATGATTCGAAAGATAGAATATTTGGCTTTTTGAGACTTAGAAAACCAAGCACGTTAGCTCATAGAGACGAAGTTAACGCCAAAACATCAATTGTAAGAGAAATTCATGTCTATGGAAAATCGCTAAAACTTGGTGAAAGAGACAATGACAGTATACAACACTTGGGATTAGGCAGGAATTTGATGGCAGAGGCTGAAAAAATTTCAAGAGAAGAATTTGATTCAAAAAAATTGCTAGTGATAAGTGCTGTAGGTACAAGAGAGTATTACAGAAAATTGGGTTATTCTTCACTTGGTCCATACATGTCAAAGGAGCTAATTTGATGGAAGAAGATCAGCAGATAATTGGAAGGGGAACATGGATAGACAAGCTTGCAGACGAACTTTTACAAAGAGAAAAATCTCTAGGAAGACAAACCAAACTAATCAGAGTAGAAAGCGGCCTTGGAGCATCTGGAATACCGCATATTGGAAGTCTTGGGGACGCCGTCAGGGCATATGGAGTATTGCTTGCTTTGGAAAATTTCGGATTCAAATCAGAGCTTATTGCATATTCTGATGATTTCGATGGTCTCCGCAAGATTCCAGAAGGCTTACCATCATGGTTAGGGGATCACATTGGAAAACCTGTATCGTTTATTCCTGATCCATTTGGTTGTCATGATTCATACGGTTTGCATATGAGTAGTCTTCTTCTCGAAGGACTAGACAACCTTGGAATAAAGTACACTTTTCAGCGAGGATTAGATACTTACAAGAATGGATTGCTAAAGGATCAGATTCATGTCATACTTGCAAACAGCAAAAGGATTGGAGAAAAAATAGCAGAGATGGTGGGTCAAGAGAAATACCAAGAGGCATTACCATATTTTCCATTGTGTTCTAGCTGTGGAAGATTGTACACTGCGATAGCCTATGAGTACTTGCCTGATGAAAAAAAGATCAAATACAAGTGTTCAGGAACCACCATCGGCGCACATACTTTGAAAGGATGCGGTCACGAAGGAATATCTGACATTACAAAAGACCTGGGCAAACTTTCTTGGAAAGTGGAATTTGCTGCAAGATGGCAGGCGTTCGACATAAGATTTGAGGCGTATGGAAAGGATATCATGGACTCTGTCAAGATTAACGACTGGGTCTCAGATGACGTACTGAAATTTCCACATCCGACCCATGTAAAATATGAGATGTTTCTTGACAAGGGCGGCAAGAAGATATCAAAATCACTTGGTAATGTGTTTACTTCACAAGCCTGGTTACGATATGGTAATGCAAGATCATTATTATTATTGTTATACAAGAGAATAACGGGAACTCGCGAAGTAGGATTCGATGATATTCCTGCCCTAATGGATGAATATAATGATCTTGAAAATATTTTTTTTGGAAAAGTCAAGCTCGATAATGAGACTAGAGCAATAAGATCAAAGGGACTCTATGAGTATGTCAATCTTCTCAATCCCCCAAAGAGTCAAAGACCGTACGTCAATTACAGATTACTAGTACAACTTTCCAAGATATTTAGAGAAGAGAGAATACCACGAGTTTTAAAAAAGCTAGTAGAATATGGTACTATAAAGGAATCAAGTCCAGAGATAGAAGAATTGATAAGACTTGCTGGAAATTACGCGGATGATTTTGATAAACCCGAAAAGGTTGAGATCCAGTTAGATGAGATATCTAAAAAAGCATTGTCAGAGTTATCTAAAATTTTACTAGCTGAAGAAGAGCCAATAGATCTTCAGAATACTATTTACCAAACCGCAAAGAATTCAAATATTCAACCAAAGGATCTTTTCAAAATATTATACCAAATTATTTTAGCGTCTGAGCGAGGTCCAAAACTTGGACCTTTTATTATGGACATTGGAAGAAAGAAGGTTGCTTCCTTGATTTCTGAACACTACTAGACAATGGCACATAGTGAACACAATCGACCAAAGGGAAGTGGGATGATACTCATTGTTCTAGGAATATTGATCTTCATATTTGCGCCTAACTACTTCAAACACGACATAATAGGTGGCGTGGTAATAATTATAGTAGGATTTGCGCTGGGGGGGATTGGCTTTTATATTGCCTTTTTAAAAAAACGAAACATTTCAAGCGCAAGATAAAGGTAATACTTTTCTTACCTTGTATCAATGCTATTGATAATGGGATTATTTGGAGGACCTAGAAAAGATTTGAAAAAAGATGATAACGATGACAAAGTCGATATAGAGAGCAGTGCCCCTGAAGAAAAAGAAACTACAAATCAAGAAATTCATGAACTTCAAAGGGAAATACAAGAAACTGCAACAATCTTAGATTCTTATTATAACGAATTAGAGGAGACACAAAAGCAAATAGAGTCTCTTGCAAGTCAAGCAAAAAAAACTGAGGAAGAAATAGAATCAAGAAAAAAAGAGATTTCAACCATCAAGACTGAACGTGATGTACTTTTGGAAAACATCCAATCCGCAAAAAAGGAACTTAGTTCAATTGAATCTCAATATGGACAAGAGCAGGTAGAGAAATTAAAAAAACAGATAGATCTAGTCAAACGAGAGTTTGATGAAACTCAACAAGAATTATCAAAAATTAGTTCTGAGAGACAACAGAGCCAATCGGAATTAGAAGATATGAAATCTCGTGTATCTACTGTAAAAGAAGAACTTGCCGAGACTAAATTAGAAAAAACGAAAATGGAAAAAGAGCTTCAAATATTAAAAAACGAACAGGAAGTAAAGAAAAATGAAATCCATATAGCAAAAAAAGAGCTGGATTTTATCGAAAAAGAACTTTCTGTAGTGGGAAGAAAGGATGATACCAACAAAATAGTCGAGGCAGCGGGTGCTGTTGCTGCTGCCATAAATGCGAAATACGAATCAGCAAAAAAAGAGCTAGAAATTATCAAAGTTACATTAGCAAGAACAAGAGAAGATTACGAATCAGTAAAAGCAGAGCTTGAAATGTTCAAAGACAAGAAAAAATCTGAAAAGAATGCGAGTTTGGTATAGCTCCTAAATCACGGGTTTGAATTTGAATACAGAGACATCTTTTTAAGATCTAAGCGCTAACCTCACGCGTGAACGAAGCATTTGTCTTGCTAAATGTAGAGTACAAACATCAAAAAAACATAATCGAAGAAGCAAAAAAGATTCCAGCAGTAAAATCAGTCAAAACAACCTATGGTATTTACGATATTTTGATAATTCTAGAATCAAACAATATGCAAGAAATCAAAAAAGCCATTGATATCGATCTGCATAAAATTGATGGAATAAACAACCTATCATCACTGATATCAGTAAGTTAAATTGTCTAAGGAATACGAAGTAATCATAGTTGGTGGTGGACCGGCGGGATTATCTGCCGGAATATTTGTGGCAAGACAAAAAGTCTCTTGCTTGATAATTTCAAGAGATTTGGGAGGACAACTAAATCTTATTCCTAAACTTGAGAATTATCCTGGTACCATCATGTCAAGCGGACCATTACTTGCAAAAACGCTTGAAAATCAATTTCTTATCTTTGGTGGTGAGATGATTTATGACACTGTAGAAAAAGTTGATGAGACAGAATTAGGTTTACAAGTAAAGACCGGTCGTTCAGAATATATTGCAAAGGCAATGGTTGTTGCACCTGGTAAAGTTCCTAACAATTTGGGTATTGATAATGAATCTACATATGTCAACAAAGGAATACACTACTGCACAAAATGTGATGCGCCGTTTTATCAAAATAAAATTACTGCTGTAGTTGGAGTGGGTGGATATCTTCTAGAATCTGGCATCTTACTTTCAAGAATGGCATCAAAGATATACATGATTTACAAGGGAGGTGCACTTGGTGGAGATAAGGAAATGATTGCGGCCATTGAAAAGAAAGAGAATATCGAACTGATTCCTCAATCTTCTGTAAAGTCATTGGCTGGAAATAACAACCTCCAAACAATTACAATTGTGGATAATTCAGGTACGGAAAAAACCATTAACGTCGACGGTCTCTTCATCGAAATGGGTTCAAAAATAAATCTGGATTTTATCAAGCATCTTGTAAAAATCAATACAAAAAATGAGATTGAAATTTCAAGTGATGGAAAAACTTCACACCCAGCCATATTTGCTGCAGGTGATGCAACTAGTATTCCGTACAAGCAGATCGTAGCCGCTTGTTCGGGTGGAGCCACGGCTGGATTATCGGCCTTTAATTATATTGAAAAGTTAAAGGGAAGACCTGGCATACGTGCTGACTGGAAGAAGACCATAGGGGACACCGTATTTCATTACTAAAACTGTTAGAATAATGTATTTTTTCAGTAAAATTAGTGCATTGTTAACTTTGAAGTTTGTCTTTTTAGGAAAATTGCAAGACCAATTGATACAAATGAGATCAACGTTGCTGTCATAAATATAAGATTGTAGGATTCAGGAGTTGGAAAACTTCCCATAATTCCTGGCAGTGAAGTCTTGTTTGTCTGCATAAACATACCAGCCATAGCTGGACCTATTGATGCTCCGATTATCCTAATTAAAGTACTCATACCAAGTGATACACCAACATCTTTTCTTGGACTTGCAAGCATTATCACATTCATGGCACCCACACTAGTTAATGAAAGGCCTGTCGACAGAACAGCAAGTGCTAAGGAAACTAGAAGTTCAGTAGAGTGGTTTATGTAAAGAATGGAAAATCCAATCATAGAAACTAGACTTCCTACAATAATTGGTTTCATTGAACCCATTCTTGATATTATAAAACCAGACAATGGACCAAAAATCAACAATACTAGCGCGAATGGAAGTTGAACATTTGCTGTCATGGCTGGATTTTCACCAAATCCTAGAGGTAGAGGACTACGTATCAGTACAGGAATAGTTTGAAAGACCATGAACATTGACAACCCAACAATCATTATCATAATGTTTGAAGGTAGAATTGTTTTATTTGCAAGTACTTCCAGACTAATAAGTGGAGAGCTAGATCTTTTTTCAATAATTGCAAATAGTATGAGATAAACAATTCCAATTGCAACAAGACCGACAGTTGAAAACGAATTTGAGATATCACCTGATTCTACCATAGTCAATGCCATGAGAAATGAAGTTACAGATACCGATAGCGTAATTGCTCCAGGAATATCTATTTTTTTTCTACTATCCTTTACAAATGGAATTTTTTCTTCTTTCCATTGCGGATGTTGTTCTCCAACATGTATGAAACGTGAAATAATTACGAGTAATGTAATTGCTATCGGGATTACTGAAAAGAAAGTGGCCTTCCATCCGAAATCCTGTATCAAATGACCTCCTATCACTAGTCCTAGAACTGCACCAGTAGCAAACATAGAGGAAATTATTCCTTGACCTATAGCCAACTTGCTTCGAGGAAATTGTTCTCTAATTAGACCAAAAGCTATAGGAAACATTGACATTCCTATTCCTTGTATGATACGAACTGCTAGCATCTCATAAATATCTGTAACAAAGCCACCAATTGATACTCCAACCGCATAGACACACATGATAACGAGTAAAATCTTTTTTTGACCATAAATGTCAGATAGCTTGCCAGCTATAGGAGTCATTATCGCACCGGCAATAAGATAAGTGGTAAGAATCCATGACGATGTACCATACGAAATGTTAAAGTCTTTTATCAGATCTGGAATTGCTGGTACCAACATTGTTTCAGCATACATTACCATTGTAGCAATTAGACTCAAAATTGCAAGAGTCTTCCATGCGGCTGTTGGAATTTTTTCTTGTAAATTGTCTTCGTGTGGTCTAAGAACCATTTAACTCAACCCTCGATGTTTCGGTTTCTTTACTGGAGAAATTGTTTTGTCAACTTCAAATTGGAGTGCTAGATTTTTTGATATTTTGCGCAATGTCTCAAGTGTGATCTTGATATCAGACTCTGGGATGTCTTTTGTAGAAAATTTTCTTATTTGTAGTGCGCATTCTACCATAGATTCCCAAAGGCCATCTGATTTTGATGTGAGATAGATTCTGTTTACCCGTCTGTCATTTTGATCTGGTTTTCTCCTTAACAATCCATCTTTTTCCATCTTATCTATAACCGGAACCAATGTAGCTCCCTCGATTCCCACTTTGTCCGCAATCTCCTTTTGTGTGAGACCTGGCTGAAAAACGAGAATCCCTACCACTTTCCATTGACTAAGAGTGACCCCCACGTTTTTTCTTAATTCAAGATCCAAAGCTTTCTGAAATGATTTTGCCGTACTATTGACAACAAAACCAACACTATTTTCAAAATCATATTTAATCATACTTAGAATACTAATCATTAGTGTACTAATGATTTAAATCTTCTCCAACCAATTTACTTATATTTCGTGAAAACTTTCACGGATTTATGACTAAGGAACCCAATGTCGTAGGTCTAAAGGTACTTGAGCAAAATGGAGTTAATGTAAAAGAACTGATAAAGGCACTTGTTTACAATGCGTCAGTTGAGTTTACGGCCTACTATTATTTTACAAACCTAAGGGCACATTGTGTTGGTATGGAAGGCGAAGGAATTAAGGGAATAATAGAAGATGCAAGACTTGAAGATCTCAGCCACTTTGAATCTTGTCTGTCAAGAATATACGAGCTTGGAGGAAAGCTACCTCTAGATGCACAGGAATTTATCAAAATGTCTGGCTGTGAATTTCTGACTCTTCCGAAAAATCCGATCGATACAAAATCCATTCTTGAAAAATGCCTAAAGGCAGAACAAGGAGCAATTGTAAATTGGAATAAAGTATGCCAGATGACCATGGGCAAAGACCCAGCAACCTATGATGTTGCAAAAGACATTCTAAGAGAGGAAATAGAACACGAGGCATGGTTCTTGGAATTGCTTTATTCACGACCATCAGGCCACATGAGAAGAAAATTCCCTGGAGAAAGACCGCACACCCACAAGCACTCAAGAGCTTTGGGTTAGACATTTTTTTCTGGCTATATCCATCAGAGGTTTACAAAATTCAATATTGACAGACTAGAATGTACCGTTTTGTTTTCAAAATTTGATTTTTTAGATCTAATAGACATGAAAATAATACTTTTTCAATGCCAAAGAAGTCATCAGGTCTTGCGGATATCCTTTATGGAACCAAGAATCAATCAAAAGTAAAAGAATCATTCCCTGTTTACGAGATGGATGATTTGGATGAACCAAAACACAAGATAACAAATCCGGATTTATTTGCAAAAGGAAGAGAGGTTCTTGGAAACCTCATATCAAAACGTATGAAGGCTTCAGGTGGAACGGACATTGACTGGCTAATTGAGCACAATGGCGGGTTTATAATATTTGAACTAAAGACATTCCATGATGACCGGATGTTAGTTTCAAGAGGCCAGATGACAGTATATGAGAAACTATATTCCAACTTGTCAAGATGTAGCATTTTATTCATAGGACACGATGATATAGATTTTAAAAACTTGAACCAGCCCGTCTGGCTATTCGAGATGCAAGATTGGAAATCTGGTAGAATCCCTCATGTTGAGGCAATCCAAGACCATCCTGATTATTCCAATAAAATAAGAGGATATAGGATTGAAAGGGAGTTCATGGAAAGAATAGATGTAAAGATATTACGCGATAGAATAGATGGCATCTGGACAAAGTACGAAAATTTCTAAATATTAAATGGTCAAACTCACAAAAATTAACAAAAATGAAATCTTAACATAATATAGAATTAACAATAGTATGAAATCAAAATGAATGTAAAAAAGTTGAAACGTTTTAACAAATATGCAGTTCTAGTCATTTTGGCAATAGCCATTCCGGAAATTGCGGGTCATTTTTATTTTGAATCACAGAAACATCCTGTAAATTCTTCTTTAAATGCAGCCTTGTCGCTTACAAATAGTCAACATAGCATGTATCCAGATGATACTACTCGCTGTCACTTGATAATGCAAAATGATACAGGTAGTTCAAATGTAACACGTGTTACAGGTTTGCACGGTCAGTATGGAGTCTACTCCTGTAATTAACACATAAACAACTCTTTCAAGGGAGTTCTTCTGATTCTGGCATACAATATTTATGAACCCATTTTCCAGATGAAGCCTTTGAAATCTCCTCACCTGCCTTAATTGGCGCATTACATTCAGAACATGTAGTCTTGAATTTAGCTTTCATGCATTTACCAGGATTTACGCATAGATAAACCATAGAATATTCCTCTCAATCTCAAAAAATTGCAGTATTGACGAATTCTTGGAAAAAATTAAAGTACTGATTTATTCTGTAACTAAAACTAATTGGTAAGAGATTGCTTTGTGGTGTACTAGTTTGAAAAAATGGCGAGAAATTCTCAGATTCTATTTTACAATAATTTTATGCCTAATGACCATCCTACCTGTATATGCTGATCAAAATACTTTCTCAGACCCCAACCTCCAGATAACTTTGAATTATCCCGATATTGAAAAACAAGGTGAAGATTTTGTCATAACATCTATCATCAAGGCAACTTCTGACCAGATTTCAAATATTACTATCACTATTTCTTCTCCAGAGTTAGAGTTATCTCAAAACCAATTTCATCTTGACAAATTGGCAAGCGGTTCTACATTTGGAAATAATTTTAATGCGAGTGTAAAGGAGTCTAGCCCAAATGGAATATTTGTGGTTAACACTCAAGTAGATTATTACATCAAGGGCTATTTTGATTCACAGCCAATAAAACATACCATAACTCATGCTTTTCAGATAGATACCGAATCAAAACCAATCCTGGTCTTATATGTCCAATCCCCACAAGAAGTTTTTTCTGGCGGAACTTTTTCAATAAAAGGCACAATAAAAAACCAAGGAACTGATGCACAAAATGTACAACTCGTGATTTCCTCATCTACCATAGATATCGAAGGAAAAAAATCGGTTTCAATTTCAAACCTTGATTCTGGAAAAATTTCAGACTTTGAATTTGTAGTTCAAACTCCAAAGGACATAGAAGCTCCTACTAATTCTTTAATCCACATAAATGGAACATATACAGACAACAATGGCAAACCATTTTCTGTGGATAATTCATTTAACATAAACGTAAGGCAGAGGGGGATTCTAGAGATTGGTGACGCAAATGGCATCTGGGTCGGTAATTTTTTCATCGCTCCAGTTGTTGGAGTAGGAACGATTGTTTCAAGCACAATTGCATTTTTCATATTTGTTTGGCATTATAGAAATAGGAAGAAAAAGAAAAAAGTAAAACGATAACCCAATAACATCAAGCTTAAATTACTACCTACCAACGAAAATATTAGATAAAAATGGCAAAACCAATAGTCTATGGTGCAATCGGCG
>CAZIHN010000015.1:0-27075 GCA_964538845.1 uncultured Nitrosopumilaceae archaeon
GTAGCCTCCTAAGTTACAGGTCGAGGGATCGAAGCCCTCCGAGCCCGCTTTATTAAGTCACAAGTGAACTAGCTGACGTAGTTTTGAGAACAGATTTGAAAATCAAGACCTTGTAATCTCCCTCAAAAATTTGAGTCACCTTTCCACTGTCCAAGTCTACTGATTTTACTCTAAAATATTGCTCATAAGTTCCGTCACTTTTTAAGTTTGCCTGTGCAAAGTAAACTGGTTTTCCATCTTTGTAAATTTGAATCTCAACAGGATACCCAGGAGCCCCATTATGCACTGTTCCCCATACACAACCAAATGGTAATTTGCTGTCTGCTGAAATATTCATGTAAACAATATTTTCTTGCATTTCCACCTTGTCTTCGGGTACCAAAGCCTGAGTCCATTCTATACCTTGAGATGTAGATATAGCATAACTTGGAAGTAGAAGAAGGAAGAAACCAAAAATCATACCTAGCAAATATTTCATGTCTCTAGTCTTGTATCGTTAAATATTAAGATGACGTATCAATAATTAATACAACTTGATATCTGAAGAGAAACTAAATGATGGATGCAGATGTAACTGTCATTACGGCGGTGCAATAAGTTGTCCATCTTGCAAAGAGAGTCATGGAAAACATCAATGTGTACACTGCAAGTAAAATTACTTTTTTCTCTTCGAACTTTCCTTTGCTGCCAATGCCTTTAGATTGGCAAGTTCAGTCTTGAGCTTTTCAATCTCAACAAGAGTTTGAAGGCTTGCAATTTCTGACTTTAGATTATTAATTTCCACATCCTTGTCCTTAAGAGAGCTTGTGAGCGATTCTAGATCGGCAGAAAGTTCAGCTTTTGCTTGACTGATTTGGCTTGAAGTCATTTGAAGGGTTTGCTGTCCGTGACCGTAGCTAGTTAGCTTTTTTTTTTCTTCGTGTGTATGCTCGTGTTCATGGGGAGGATGCATATAGTCAGCACTTTTCTGAGCTAGCCAACATATAGCAACAAGAAACCAAGAAGCAGCAATAAAGACCATCATAGTAAAGTGCAAGGCCTCCGGAAGGACAAAGTACAAAATAGTTAGAGATACAGCAAGACAAGCCACAAGAATGGTGGGTGTATGTCCCATACGTCTAACTCAAAATTGGTAGAATATTAAAGTAGTGGAAATTATCAAAACAAAAATTGTGAATAAAAATAGAGAGATTATGCTAGTCGATGCTTTGAGCAGCCTTCATCTGAGTACCTTCTTCAGGTATTTCAGATTGTAAAATCTTTATTTTTTGTAGAAGCTCATTTCGAAGATCTCTAGCTACTCGCCTCACCGTAGGTCTTGGAACACCGAGTTCCTCAACAACTTTTGAGTAAATGTCTTGTTTGTCTGTAAAGCCTTTATCAAGCAGATTATTGATTGCTTGTTTAATGCTAGTGCTTTGAGTAGTACGATTCACGATTTTTATTTTTCAGATGTTCTATATAAGACTGTTACTATATTTTTGGTAACAATATCACATTCATGATAGCTAGAACTTTCCAAATTTGATGACTTTCAAAATTAGATGTTTTGTATAATAATATCATAATTTTTTTATAAAATTCACAATCAAGATTTTTGCAATCTAGAATGTTTTTATCTTACTATTTTGTTTGGATTGTACAGGCTTTGAGATTCATTAGTTTACTCTCAGAGTATTATAATGGAGAAAAGTTCTTATGATTAATATGATAGTTGTCAAAAGGTGCCTAACGCAACCATTGAAACAAATTTTGGAAATATAGAAATCGAGTTATTTCCTAAATTGGCCCCAGAAACAGTCAGAAATTTTGTTAACTTGGCAAAGAAAAATTTTTACGATGGCACTCTGTTTCACCGTGTTATTCCTGGCTTTATGATTCAAGGAGGAGATCCTAATACAAAAAAACCAGACAAGAGCAAATGGGGTATTGGAGGACCAGGATATATGATTAAAGCCGAATTTAATTCCAGATCTCACCTTAGAGGGATAGTGTCTATGGCAAGGGCAAGCGACCCCGATAGTGCAGGTTCCCAATTTTTCATCGTAACAAAGGACAGTACGTTTCTTGATAGACAGTATACTGTATTTGGACAGGTATTGAATGGCATGGATGCGGCAGACAAGATAGTCAATCTTCCACGAGACAAGAATGATTGTCCTAATCAAGAAGCCCGAATTGTTCGCGTTAGCATATCCGAGTAGGTAATTAGAGTTGAAGATACTTCTTGGCATTGCGATAATATCTGTTCTAATCTTTTCAGTATACCAAGCATATGGTCAACAGTCTACACTTGGTCAGAGACTTGGTGAAGAAATCAAAGTAAGAATTGATGAGAATGGAACAGCTCATGTAACACATATTGTAGTTGGAACTAGCCTTAATCCTATACAAGTAGACATGATAGCTGGTAATATGAGCAACTTTACTGTTACAAACATTAATGGTACCTCAGTACAATATGGGACAATTTCGCAAAAACCTCCAGCTATTGTATTTGCTGCTCCTGATAGAAACATGACCATTATCAAATATGATCTGGTCGATGTAGTATCCAATAATAATGGAGTCTGGAAATGGCTCTATATTTCTCCAGCAGATATTGATCATACCGACTTTTATTTTCCAAAGGGAGTAGATTTGATCTGGTCAAATGACCGACCAGCTTACATTGGCACCCATGGTGTAAGACAACATGGCAACGGATTCAATTTGGAATATGTCATCAATGAACCAGTTAGTTTTCAAAATATTCAATGGCAAGACAAGAATTTCTTGGTAGGAATAAGAAGCCTGTCAGGTCTTGGAGGTTTTTCTTTCGATCAGCCCCAGAAGACCTTTTCATTTAATTTTGATACACCAAACGCACCAATTACTATAATAATGCCAAAAGCGCTTTTGTGGGGTCCATATCAATTGGCATCCAATCAAAATGTCACAAACGCACTTACTGTTTATCAAGAAAATGCTACCCATGCTTGGATAGGATTGATACCACACAGGCCAGTAAATATCCAAATAACCGGAGCCACTGCAATACCAGAGTTTCCTGAATTTGTCCCACTGGCAATAGCCATTTTTGCAGTTATTGCTTTGAGATTTTCTGGAAAGCTGAACTTACACTAAATTATTATTAATCTTCAAGGATTCAACCCCATGAAGTGCGGATGCCACTGTATAAAGTGCGGAAGTACAGATTTGATGTCCAATCGTGTTGGAGAGATTGAGAAAGATGGCTACTATGATATGCATCACACTTGCCTGAAATGCAATTCTCACTTTGATCACCTAGAAGGCGACTTGTATGATATTTGTGAGAAATGTAAATTTAACGCCTAATTGACTGCAAGCAATTTAATTGCAGAATAATAACTACGTCTTTCCCTTGAATCTTTTTGTAGTTCATTAGTAAATGCCATGGTTGTAAGTACTTTTGAGAGATCAAGCGGTACTGCTGACCATCCATATTCACGAAGTTGAGAAAGTACTTCAGAGACAGTCCTTCCTGTATCAAAAAAACCATCACGAATGAGAATTTCCATTTTGCTTCTGATTTGTCCTTTTTCGATAAATGTTGGCTTGGCAAACTCTGGCTCGTGAATTTCGGCATCCTCAAGTGAGGCAAGTATTCCAGTTCTCTTTGGAACCTCTTCATATGAATATTCAAGCTGGCTGTCACTAGAATTGTTCTCTTTGACAAAAGAGGCAAGATTACAAATGACTTCTTCAACACTGTTATTATCTATATAGAAATCCTTTGATTCTATCTCAATTTCATTTTGACCATATTTTATCTTAATTTTTGCCATTTGTAACCATTCATCGATTCTTTTTGATTTATTCTGTTAGCTCTAAGTAGGTTAGAAAACTGATCAAAAAATTTACACAACTTATTTTGGTTTTTTTTCTCATTGACGCTAATAAGGAATTGTGATATTTTTTGATATGAGGCGAGGTGCCAAGGCAGCTATTATCATTGCGTGCATTATTGTTGCAATCGGAATATTTGGTTATATCGAGTACGTGTCTGCTACTCATCTTAGCATTTCTATTCTTCATAGTAAAATAGTTCAGAAATCTGATACCAATACTTCATACGATATGTCAATTCAATTCAAGAATCCATCTCTTTTACCTATCACTATAGGAAAAACAGATTTTGTGATATCGATTAACGGTGAAAATCTTGGAACAGGTACGTTTGAACCATTCTCTATTCCCCCCATAGGAACGGCTGTTTCCCAATCGCCATTTCTTGCAGAAAATAAAGTACTTGACAAATATAACAAGACTGACAATTTACCAAATGTCAAGTTAACTGGAATAAGCAAATACGACATACTGTTTGTTACTGTCAATGTCCCATTTACCTATTATCCAACACAGCAAGAGGCCAGAGAATTTATACATCCAACTTAGAACCAGCCAAGTATGCTTACAGTCTTTGGCTCGGTTGCTCTTGATACCATAAGGACTCCAACAAAGGTTATTCGAAATGCGCTTGGTGGGGCAGCCACCTATGCGGCAATCTCTGGCAGTTTTTTTACCAAGACAGGTCTTATTGCAGTTATAGGCAGTGATTTTCCCAGAAACTACAAGAAAATACTAGACACATTTGTGGATTCATTAGGGGTGGTCCATGCACGTGGAAAGACTTTTCGATATGATGGAAGTTACGACAAGACCCTTAGTTTTAGGACCACTAACAAAACAGAACTAAATGTATTAGGAGAGTTCAAACCAATGGTTCCTGACGAATATTGCAAATCAGAATTTGTGTATCTGGCAAATAATGATCCATCACAGAATACCAAAATATTGAAAGATTTTGATAGAGTCAAATTTTCGATGTGTGATACAATAGAGTTTTGGATATCGAATAGGAGAAATGATGTAATTAAGATGATGAGTTCTGTTGATGCAGTTGTTATCAATGATGAGGAAGCAAAACTTCTAACCAAGACTCATAATCTTATCAAGGCTGCCAAAAAGATAATGCAATGGGGAACAAGGTATGTAATTATTAAAAAAGGAGAGCACGGTTCCCTTTTGTTCTATGACGATGTTGTTTTCCCATCACCAGCTTTTTCAATGGAAAATATTGTAGATCCTACTGGAGCGGGTGATTCATTTGCCGGAGGAATGATTGGATATCTTTCAAGCAAAAATAGCATAAAGATTTCAACTATAAGAGAAGCCGCAGTATATGGAAACCTCATGGGTTCCTTTGCAGTAGAAAAATATGGAGTATACGGATTAACTCGGTTGAAAAAATCTAGTATCAATAAGAGATTTGAAGAATACAGAAAGATGGTCCACTTTTAACAAAGATTATAGATATCAAAATAAAAAACGAATCCATGGATGACAAGTTAGACACAATCTTCAAGCTTCAAAAGAATCTGGAAAAAATGATGAATCTAGATCGTTATCCAAAAGATACCCAAGGAAAGATTTCTGCATTATGTACAGCAATAATCCACGAGGCAGTAGAGCTACAAAGAACCACAAGCTGGAAATGGTGGAAAAAGCCAACCCCATTTAACGAAGCAGAAGCTCGAGAGGAGCTTATAGACATTTGGCATTTTCTAGTTCAAGCATCTTTAGAACTTCACATGACCTCAGATGATATTCTCAATGAATATCAAAAAAAGAATGAGATTAACAAGAAGAGACAGATAAATGGCTACTGAGTTTCGATTATTGTTTTTAATTTTTGGATACTAGTCTCACCTATTTTATTAATAATTTTTACTTGTCTCTGGAACTTTGATACTTCTTTTTTTGTAACAGTCAAGAAAGGATAAGGGCTCTGAGACCCTATGATTTTATGATTTTCATCAATTCCATTTTTGTGTAAGCAAAGAAGTGAATGTCCGGATTTATGTCCTAGAACGTCTTTTCCACAAAGTATGATTACTGATATTTGTTCTTGAGAGGTTACCGACCTTACTAGAGAATCAATCCCTTTGTTTTCAGAAAATAGTCTGCCTACTATTGCTACCTCATCGAAAAGTGATGAGTTTGAAATATCCTGCATTAGTTTAATGCTTGACAAAACGCAGATTGCAATGTTTGATTTTGAGTTTCCAATTAATACATTTTCTCTAATTGGAAAAAGGATTTTACATACTTCTCCAGCAAAATCCGCAATCAGATTCATTTTCCAGCTAACTTGTGCATTACCTTTGAAATATGATGCAAATCATTTTGGGTCACAAGTGGATTTACAGGAAGGCTAAGAACATGAGATGCTGCCCAATCTGTTATAGGCATCTTGATATTCTTGCTATAAAATGGGGTCTTGTGTACAGGAATTGAATAGTAGGCAGCCGAGCCTATCCCATGTGAGTTAAGCTGTTTTGATAATTTGTCACGGTTTGCAGTGGCAATTGTATAAAGATACCAATTTACATTGACTCCATCTCTTTCTTCTGGTAAAATGATATTAAGATCAGACAAAAGTTCGTTTAGAATTTTGGCATTCTTTTTTCTTTTTTCTAGGAATCTTGGAAGCTTTTTCATTTGGACCTTTGCTATTGCAGCACTCATTTCAGGCAGTCTAAAATTGAGTCCAAGTACTCTAGTGTCGTATCCATGTAACATGCCATGGTTTCTTATCTTTCGCATCTTTTCAAACAAACTCTTGTCATTTGTTACTATGGCACCACCTTCTCCAGAAGTCATTACCTTGGCAGCATACAAACTAAAACATCCCATTTTTGAGAAGGTTCCAGTTTGTTTCTTTTTGTATGTAGTTCCAAGCGACTGGGCAGCATCCTCGATTATTTCGATATTATGCTTTTTCCCAATCTCAGAGATCTCATCCATATATGCAAAATTCCCATAAAGATGAACTGGTATTATTACCTTTGATCTTTTTGTTATCTTCTTTTTTAGATCAATTGGATCCATTGTATAATTTTCTGGACGAATATCAACAAAGACTGGTTTTGCTCCGACTGAAATTACAGAATTTGCAGTTGCCACAAAAGTAAATGAAGGAAGTAATACCTCGTCTCCCCGTTTGATATCAAGTGCATATAATGCAGCCTGAAGTGCAGCAGTACCAGAGTTTACTGCTATTGCATATCTAGATTTGACATATTTTGCCAAAAGGTTTTCAAATTCCTGAACCTGCTTTCCACCAGAATTTGCCGCCGAAGTAAGAGATTGCGCCTTTAAAACAGAATGTACTTCATTTATTTCCTCTCTCTCGATAATTGGTGCATTAATAGGAATTTTCAATTATAAAGTATCAAATTCAACGCGTTAATTAAACTTCCTTAAATAAAACTAATATTTTGGAGGGATAAATCCAGATCAAATGAAAGTACATCTGCAAGAAAATGAACCTGGATACAGATTATTCTTGTATATTTTTTATGCCTGTGCTGTAATTATGGCATCCGCAACAGTCTTTGGAATTATTGCAACTCTTCAAGAATGGTCAGAGAAGGGGAATTATGTTTTGGGTGAGGTTCTAGTAAAAACAGAATTTCCTACTCCTCATTTCGCAAAATTAACGACTTGGTTATTTTTTGCAACAATAATTGGTTGGTATTGTGTTTCACGTATTGGATGGAAAAAAACTGTACAAGTTTCTTCATGGAAGATAACATTAGTACAGCTGATGGTTCTGGGTTTTTGCATAGTTTGTCTATATGAAACTCTTTATAATTTCGTCATATTAGGATCACAAATTACTGCAGGAATAGTTAATGGAAAGCTTCCTAATATCGATTCACTTACAGTTGCCTATCCAGATCCACAAAGACCATGGAATCTCATCTTTGCAACAAAAATGTTTCTAGCTGCAACTCTGATAAGTGGACATGCGTTTTACCTCAGTACCCGTCCAAGAAAATCGATTAATGAGCTAGATGCGTAAATTTATAGGATTAACTGGTTGGTTCTGACTTGAATGGAAGTTGCTGAAAAAATCAGGCTTGTAACAAGAGAACCTACCGAGGAGGTAGTTACAGAGGAAGAATTGGTAAATCTGTTTAACACAAATTCACATCCTAAACATTACATTGGTCTAGAAATATCTGGCTTTTTACATCTTGGAAGTCTGATATTAACTGGATTTAAGATAAATGACTTCATCAAGGCGGGTGTAAAATGCAAAGTATTCTTGGCAGACTGGCACACCTACCTTAACAACAAGCTAGGGGGAGACTGGGAAAAGATACAAATGGTATCAAAATATTACGCGGATGCTTTCAAATTTTTCTGTCCAGGAGTTGAAATTGTTGAAGGTTCTCGACTCTATGAATCAAATCCTGGTTATTGGCTAGACCTTGTTAAATTTTCAAAGAATATGTCACTTGACCGCACTATGAGATCTCTTACGATAATGGGAAGAAGCACCGATAAAGACAAGATCGATCTTGGTCAGCTTTTTTATCCTCCGATGCAGGCGGTAGATATTCACACTATGGATTTAGATATTATGCATGCAGGGATGGACCAGAGAAAAATACACATGCTGGTCAGAGAGATTTTTCCTAAAATGAAGTGGAAGGTACCTATAGCAATACACCACCACATTTTAGCTGGACTTGCTGAACCTGTCAATATTTCAAATTCTGAATCAGAGAATTTATCAACCAAAATGAGTAAATCAAAATCAGCATCTGGAATATTCATTCATGATTCAGACGAGGAGATTATCTCAAAATTCAAAAAAGCCTGGTGCCCTGAGGGAGTTGTTGACAAGAATCCAATCCTTGAGATCTTAAAATATATAGTATTTCACGATTCCAACGATATTACAGTTGAGCGGCCAACTAAATTCGGTGGAAATGTTACTTATACAAACTATAAAGAATTAGAATCAGATTTTAGTCAAAAAAAATTGCATCCATCTGATCTGAAAGATACAATTTCAAAATACATTATTGGCATAATCAGACCTGTGAGAGAGAAAATCCGCTTAACAGAGGATCTATTTGAGGCAATTAAGCAGACTACTTGAGATTGGGAAGTACCTTTTTTGAAAACAGTGACAACATATCAAGAGACTCTGATACTCCGATAAAGTTTACAATAAAATAGTTTATTCCAATCTTTAGATACTGCCCCAGATAATCACTCACCTCATCTGGGGTCCCTGTTACAAAACTATCCTTTGAACGAATTATAAATTCTGCTATAGATTCATTTTTCTTTTTTAATTTGGAAACAATCTCCTTTACTTCGTCAGTATCTTTTCCAACCAATACTCTCAATAATACAGAGTTCTCAATTTCCTCATAATTTCTCTTGATTGATTTGCAATTATCTTTTAGAAGAGTAATTTTCTTCTCTAGGATGTCTGGTGTTCCAAAGGGATGGTTGTATCTTGTTGCATGTTTTGCAACCACCTTCATAAGTTTCTCACCTACCCCTCCTACCATGACAGGTGGGTGCGGTTTCTGAATGGGTTTTGGATTGCAGATAGCGTTTTTTATAGAATAATGTTTTCCTTTGAAATTTGATATTTTACTTCGCCACATCTTTTTAATTATCGTAAGAGATTCATCAAGCTGTTCAATCCTTTCCATTGGCTTGTAAAACTTGTATCCATAGGAATTGTATTCATATTCATACCACCCTGCACCAATACCAAATTCCAATCTTCCATTAGTAATTGCATCAAGGGTTGATGTTATCTTTGCCAAAAGAGAAGGATGCCTATAGGAATTGCATGTAACTACTTGGCCAATTCTAATTTTTGAAGTAATGCCAGCTACTGTCGATAACAATGTATAAGCTTCAAAAAATGATCCTGTACGATTATTTCCTATATATGGAATAAAGTGATCATAAACATAGAGCGCATCAAACCCAAGTTTTTCAGCTCCTAGAGCAAAATGTTTTGAAAAGAGAAATTGTTCATGAGGCTTGTTGGTTGGAAACTCGTTTAACCATCCTTGTGGTACGGTTAGTCCTATTTGGACTCGAGTCATCTTAGTTTATCGTTTTTTGTGGTTCGACAATGTTATATTTCGATGTGTAACCACGTGGGTTTATCATCAAGTCGTTGTATTTGAATGTGGACGAGTTTCCTATTATTACCGTAGTAATCATGCCTAATTTGTCCTGATGTTCTTCCATGTTTTCTAAATCTGTTAAAACAATTTCTTGAGATTCTCGAAAGGCACCCTTAACTATTGCTACTGGAGTATTAGGTGACCTATACTTTAGAAGAATCTTTCTTGTGTCTTGTAGCTGATGAATTCTCTTCTTGCTTGCTGGGTTGTAAATCACAATAACAAAATCACCCTGAGCAGCAGCTTCAACTCTTTTTATTATAATTTCCCAGGGAACAAGTAAATCGCTCATACTTACTACAGCAAAATCGGTCATAAGGGGCGAACCAACTAAGGCTGCACATGAGTTAAGTGAAGACACTCCTGGTACTATCTCGACATAGAGACCAGTCTTCCTATCCCATCCTTCTTCAGCCAAAATTTCATAAATTAATCCTGCCATTCCGTAAATTCCTGGATCTCCACTTGATACAAGAGATACTATCTTTCCAGATCTTGCCAAGTCTATACACTGATGTGCCCTTTCTACTTCTTGGGTCATTGCATATCTATGAACTTCTTTTCCCTCGATTAGATCTTCAACCAAATTTACATACGTCTCATATCCCACTATCGTATTACTTTCCTCGATAGCTTGTTTTGCACGAAAGGTCATGTGATCGTGATTGCCTGGTCCTACTCCGACAATAAACAACTTTCCAACCATTTACAGTAAACAATTCCCAAAAGGAAATTTATCCCTTTTGATAAATTTTAAGGATTCTCTATGATGGGACAATCAAGAATGTAACTCTTGTTCAATACCATAGCTTCTCGCATGTTAACTGTACCTAAAGAATTTTCATAGTTTATGTCATCAATAGTCTGTAAAATCTTTGCATTTTGAGGGTCTTTCCAACTTAATATGGAAACCTTGCAAATTGGAATGTAAGTAGAATCTCCAGGTTGTGCACTAGTTATCCCTTCTTGATATCCAAAGGGTCCTGCTCCCTTGATTCCATTATCAAAGTGGTAAAGATCTCTGGCTGATGATTTCAAAAATAACAAAGTGGGCACATTTTGAATCTTCATAGCATCAGAAGGTCCCTGTAGAGTTCCTGACGTAATGATATAGTATTCTGTCTTGCCGTCAGGTCCCCAACTTCTGTGTCCAACGAAGGTAACTACCATATTACTTTGATCAATATCAAGAACCTGTCCACCAAGATACGATGACTCGTCTGATAAAGTCTTGTTCTCTCTTACACTAAGTGTATCGCCATTCCAAATTATTTGCGGAGTATTCAATATTGTATCGGTAACAGTTAGTTCAACCTTCCCTGACATGTTCGCATTAAGAATAGCTTGTGTGGAATTTAGAATAAATGGGCTTCTTCCAATATTCCAAGTCACTTTAATGATCTTGTTCAATGGACTGTATTGTTTGTCCGAACCAGTAAATGATAATACATCATCTTGAAATCCTTGTGTTCCATTTCCGGTTAGTCCGTTGGTAAAAATGTAAATGTTACCATATGACGTTGTTGGGATATATACCAGTTTAGGAGAGAGCTGGACCTTCCAGTTTTGCTTTTCTGAGATTTCATTTGCTACGAGATTATTGCTTGAGTCAGTTATAATGTAGTAAACAGCTTTTCCATCCACCATTCCTTCATGCATAGGTATCTTAACGGGAAGAGTAGAGTTTACAAGATTAATAGCATAATTTGTCGATGTTGAGGTGGGTGTCTTTGGAATGGATTCAGGATTTGTTGATCTAATCCAACCGTCAACACTTACCGTTGCAGTAAACTGGCTAGAGTTTGTAGAGTGAAGACCCAAAGCTGTTCCTGTAAAGTCAAGACTCCCGCCATTTGAGTTTGAATCTATTATTGTTTCAGCGTACAGTGTTCTACCATCTACACTCCAAGTGGGTTGACCTTTTGAATCGTCTTTGCTGATTTGGTGCAATATGACCACCTGTAGAGGTTGGCTTGAGCTATACGTCAGAGAACCATGATAGATAGAACCATTGTTAGGTGGTAGAACAATCGCCAATTGCTCGCTGGTATGCCCAATACCAGGATCCTGCATTGATGTCACTGTCTGTGTAAATTGGATCTTCTTTGCAGACCCTGCATTAACAACTTGATCACTAGATAATGAAATAAAAATTAAAAGACCTCCAACTAATGCAAAAATTGTAACTATAAGAAATCGGTTCATAGGGTTCGAATATTTCATTTACATAAATATGCTTTTAGAAAAAAGCTCAGATTATCTATCCAAGTTCAAACTCATCATGTAATGCTTGTACTGCAGAATTACAGTCCGAATCCTTTACCACAAAAGCAAGGTTAAGCTCAGAAGAACCTTGTGCTATCATTATTACATTGACTCCTTTTCTTGCTACTGCGGTGAATACCTTTGAAGCAACTCCTATTATTCCTCTCATTCCAGAACCTATGAGAGCTATAATTGAAACATCTACTGTGACATCTACTTTTTTGATGATCTTACCGAGTAAGTTCATTTCCAAAGAATTCACAGCCCTGTCCAAGTCATTTTTCTTTACAATAATAGAAATAGAAGACTCGGATGGACTCTGAGAAATCATCATTATGTTAACTCCTTCTTTTGCAAGAATTGAAAATATGGTTGCCGCTGTTCCTGGCGCACCAACCATGCTTCCACCTCGAACATCAATTAATCCTGTATGTCTAATGGTACTAACACACTTTACCGTTTTTTGAGTGTCAGCTTGAGGTGTAGCAGTAACTAATGTACCTTGATTATTTAGATTAAAGGTATTTCTTATTCGAAGGGGAATTTTTTTTGCTACCAGAGGCTCAAGGGCTCTAGGATGAATGTATTTTGCACCAAATAGTGCCATCTCCATTGCTTCAACATAAGATACTTCTTTGATAAGTTTGGCATTTTTTACAATCTTTGGATCAGTTGTCATTAAGCCATCAACATCACTCATCAACCAGACTTCATCTGCTTTGATACTAGATGCGATTATAGTAGCGGTATAATCAGATCCACCTCTTCCAAATGTAGTAATATTACCATGTTGATCAGCACCAGCAAATCCACCAATAACTGGCATACTTTTTTTCTGCAAAAGAGCTTCAACGGTTTGTGAGACATGAAGTCGTGTCGTATCCATTAGTGGTTTTGCACCTCCAAAGCTTGAATCTGTAACAATTCCAACGTCCTTTCCAGTGAGAGGAATTGCCTTTATTCCAATCTCGTTTAATGCATATGCAATTAGATTGATACTTAATCTTTCACCAAAAGAGATCAAATAGTCTGAAGAGCGAGGGGTAACTTCGCCGAGGAGTAACATTCCGTGCAACAACTCTTGTAATTCATCGAGGTCTGTCTTCATCTTGTTCATCAAATCTTTTCGTATTTTTGGATTCTTAACGCATTGACTTGCAATGTCATTGTGCATCTTGATAATCTTCTTCACCAATGAGCCTGCTACTTCTTTATTTCTATTTTGGATGAGATTTGTTATCTTGATAAGATCGTCAGTTACTCCACTAACTGCTGAAAAAACTGGAATAATCTTATGTTTTAAAGACAGTGTTTTTATCAAACCTGCAACATTGCGAATATTTGAGGTTGAAGAAACAGATGTTCCGCCAAACTTTAGAACAAGCCTCAAATCAGTATAACCTCGCTTTATTGTACTTAAATGCTTTTAACTTTCAACTCTTGGAGCAAGGTAAAAGTGAATTCTTCCTATGTTTGCTACCTTGAATTCTAGACGTAGTGGCATCTTAGTTGAATATTCACAAAGTACAGTGCCCGCAACCGTTCCTACAGCCTTTACTATACTATTTAGATACTCTAGACTATAAGTTGCGGTACTATCTTCTTTTACCTCTAACTCAGGTATTTCTGGCATTCCCTTTTCTAATGTAACAATAGCTTCACCAGAATCACCACGACCAGAAAATTCTGCTCTAGTAGAATTAGCATTGATAGAAAGATATTCTGAAACTACTTGTATATCTCCTAGAATCTTATCAAACTCTGCTGAGGTAACACCCACTTTAGCATTGTAAGTGATCTTTGGAAGAGGTGTATCGGTTGCTGAGCTTTCAATTAATCGCATCTTGTATTTTTTGTTTTTACCAATTGTGACTAGAAGAAGATTATTTTCCGAAATGCTAATTTCAATAGAATCTTTCTTATCTGCCCTCTTGATCAATTTTGAAAATTCGTCAATCCTTACCCCAAACTTTGCATCCTCATCACAGACATATTTTTCAAATGCAGAGTTAGGCCAAGCAATATCTATTAGGGCTACATGCGATGGATCCATTCCTCTAAAAGCAATGCCCTCCCCAGTAGCTTCGAATGTAGCTTCTTCAACTAGAGTAGATATACCAGATATTACCGCTTTCCATTCATCAGATCCTCCAGTCTTTGCAGAAAATACCAAACTTATTCACATCTCTATAATGTTCAAGTTAAACCTTATGCGTAGTTTCTCCAAGTAAAGCTGCACTTGACGCAGCGATAAAATTGGGTGGTGGGTTCATCTGCACTGCGTGTCTGCAACATCCACCAAACGGCTTCATTATGTCCACATTTTCCACATTCAATCTTTATCACGGGTAAAGATTCAGTTTTCTCTTTTTCGTCTAATACATTAATAGTAGATCCAGATTCATTTTCTATCTGCTTTGTTGTCTTCTTTCCTTTTTCACTATATCCACACTTTGGACAAATGAATTCAGAGTCAGAACTATCTATCCTTAATCGTGCTTCGCACTTGGGACAAAATTTCATTTAACCACCTTTAATTTTGGAGTTTATTGTTTTTTTTAATTGATCAGAGTATTCCAAGGCTTGTTTTATTGCCTTCTCTATTTCCTTTACTGGATTTCCCTTTGAGGTGTTTACACGCATTGCAAACTCCTTTGTAAGTGGATGTTTCAAGACTACACCAGCAAACTCTACAGTGGGGTCCTTGAGTAATTCGTGTTGGACTATGTAAAGAGTACTAATATCTGATTTTCTAATGTCCAAGTTAATTTCCTTTGAAGAGGATTTTTTCAGTTGAACATCCATGTAAGTCAAAAAAATACTTATTGAGGATATAAACCATTACCAAGAGTTGGACAATAATAGGAATACAATAGATGAGGTTTCTGTGGTAAGAAAGCATGAAAAATTTGGTCTAAACGATAATGTCTTGCTAAACGTGAAATTCTCAGTCTCGGGTGCTTTAAGACAAACTTTTACTGAGAAAAATTGGGAGAAAGCCTACAACAGTCACGATAATTCGTTTAAGCTAAAATATGGAGTAAAACTTTACACCGGAGGATTAAGGAAGAAAGATCTAGGTAAGCCATTAGACTCGTACAAAAAAGCTGCCCTTTTTTGGACACGCAATCCAAAGTTAACTCAAATGGCAGAGAAGAAAGTATGGGTACAGATTTCTCGGAATTTTGAACCATTCATTCCAAAGAACCAAGCTGAAGCACAACAAATGCTTCTTGACTTTGATGAAAAGATCCAATTTAATGCGAATGAGCTTGGTATTGGTAAACATAAGATAGGAGCTGAGGTTTACGTCTCTTGGCTCAAACATGATTACACAGAATCATTTGATGAAAAAGTACATTCAAAGGAAATTGAAATAGAAGTCACCAATTAGATTTTAAAATTTTTAACTTTTTAATCTTGCAAGAAGTGCAGAATAGAGAAATGGAAAGATGGTCGTTATTTCTGCATGTATTGTAGTTTGTTTTGCATTTTGAGTTACTTTTCCCCATGAAATTGCTTCTCTAACAAGAGCACCACTTAGACTTCCATCAAATTCTTGAGCAGTAGTAATGTATACAGCATAATCCAAGCCATCCCTATATTGATTCCACCACAAAGTATGATGTTTTGATATTCCTCCTCCCAACATAAGAGCACCAGATTTTTTTGCTTTGAATACAAGAGAAGACAAAATTTCGCTATCAGAAGTAATATTTAGTCTGAAATCGCTATGTTTTTGAATAAAAAGCCATATCTGGCTACCTACTGCACCATCCATTATACCAGGAACAATTACTGGGATGTTATTCTTGTATGCCCAATACAAGAAAGAGCCTTCACCTAGATTTTCGCCAATCATTTTTGTGATATCAGTAGAAGACATTTCTCTTGTGCCTGCCGAATATACAGTTTCCAAAAACTTTTGCATTTTTTCCTCAATTAGTGGCCCATAACTTTCCATAGGAACAAGTACATTACCTAATCTGTGGATATTCTTATCCAAAAGTTCACCATCATCAAGAGTAAATGAACCTTCCAAGTAATTTGAAAAGTACCTGGCTATATCATGATCGAGGGCTCCACAGGTTGTTATAACAACATCAAACATTTTGTTCTTGAGCATATCGGCAATTATTCCCCTAAGACCAGTCGATGTAATTGCGGCAACAAACGATAGAAATCTTAGACATTCTTTATCACGCATCATTGTTGAAAGGATTTCAAGACCATCGGCTAGATTCCTTGATTCAAACCCGCCGGAATCGGATAGTTGTCTGAAGATGCTTTGAATATCATCCCCATTTTTTATTGAGATATCTTTCACTGGTCTTGTATTATAGTCCATTCAATTCCTTAACTAACATGTAGTATAAATTTCTTGAAAATTGATTTTTCCAAGAAGTTTTTAGATTTTTGCGTTTTTCTTTTTGGAAAAATAAGTTTCAGATAGATCCTTGTAATATTTTCCCAATTTTTTGTACAACCTCTTAGGTTTTCGTGATTTCTGTGTACTCAAGACATACAAACATAGAACAGGAAATGCAATAGTAGCATCTGCATAAACTACAATGACATCTTCATGCGAATCTTTTACTTTGCCCCAGCTCTTGCCTTCTTGAAGAGTAGCACCAGACAAGCCTCCGGTGTCTGGTCTGGCATCTGTTATCTGAATAATATAATTTTGTCCCCCATGACCCAGTCCTAGAATTTGGTCAAGGAGAGGACCTGTCTGTTGGGCAGTATTTTTTGGCACGCCTCCTCCTATTTCCACAATTCCCGCTTTTTTTGAATTGTATAAAATCGCTGCCTGTTCAATTATTTCCCTCACAAAATCTAGTGAAAATTGCTTGTTTGCAAGTCTGAGTGGAGCAAGATCAAGCGCAAGCGAAGAATCTTTGAGTGTAGAGATGTAAAGAGGTACATCATAATCGTATGCAGATGCAACAAAGCTCTTCTCAGGATGTTTCGAATGTTGTTTTGAATACTTACCCATCAAATTTGCAAATTCAGCTGTAGTAAATGATGAATCCATTTGATTCTCTTCAAACATTTTGAGTACAATCTTATCTTGTTTCTTCAGAGTTTCCTCGCCCTTGATATAGACGTCTCTTATTCGAACAATATCCTTCTGATAAAGAATCATGTCATCGACTTCAAAATGTCCTTGTTTTACAGGTAGATTCCAAGCAAAATGTTCCTCGTGATATAAATTAGAACCAGTAGATATTATCCAATCAACAAATCCTTTTTCAATGAGAGACTTGAACAAACCACCAAAACCAACTGGAGTCATCGCCCCTGCGATAGTTAGACATATTGTTGCATCATCCTCGATCATCTTACCGTATAGCTTTGCAGCTTCTCCAAGCTGTCTTGCATTGTATCCTGACTTTGCATAAATTTCTACAAGATCATCTATTTTCATATCTGAGTTTATTTCTATATGTGGTATGTTTTTACCATGAAAGTGATGATAATCCATTAGCGGGTAATCAAAGCTCAGCTAAATAATGGTTTCTAATAGTAACAATTTTTTTATGAAATTACCCCCAATTAAAGAAATTGATAATTCTAGATGCAAAAAAATTTTGTTAGTTGCAAGTAACTTTGGTATGGATTAGGTATTTTGCCTTTTGGAGCATATTTTTATACGAAGATTTCACAACATGCTTGTGCAAAAGATATTACTCCTATTAGATTTTGTAATACAATCTAGCGTAACAACTAGAGGCTTGTGACAATGATAGATACATGGTCATTTGTTTTATTGTCAATTCCTGCCATGATAGTACTTGGGATGAGACATGGTCTTGATGTAGATCATATTACTGCTATTGATAATCTCGTTAGGCTTCACAATATTACAAGGAGATCTAGGCTAGTAGGAGTCGGATTTAGCTCTGGTCATATGATTTCGGTCCTGGCTGAAATGATTTTCATCATCTATGTAGTGGGTAGCCTTACCAGCTCAAACAATCTTTCATTTTGGGGAGGAGTAATAGGGGCAATTGCGTTGGGAACAATTGGTGTTATCAATATCTATGCAATAAAAAAATGGGGCAAAAGTGGTTCAGCGATACTTGCAACAAAGCTCCTTAGTAGGACTGGGATGTTAGGGCCATTAGGTTCATCTCTTGTAACAGGTTTAATTTTTGGTCTAGGTTTTGATACGGCTACACAAATCTCAGCAATCACTTTATCAGCTGTAGCTTCAGCTACGGCAGGAATTCAAATAGCATTAGTTCTTGCAGGATTCTTTGCTCTCGGAATGATTCCCATTGATACTTTGAATAGCGTAATGCTAAGGTCTGCATTTTCTAGAATTTTTAATACTACATCTTTCAGGTACATGGCTTATGCCCTCAGTATTGCTGCAGTATCTGTTGCCTCACTTGAATCATATGGGATAATTACCAAAACTGATGTGATACCAGAATGGATAGGACCTGTATTAGCTGTGACCATTGTGATTATCTCATTTGTACATGCTTTTGCTACACGTAAAAAGAAAATAACTGACAATTACGACATTACAAAAGAAAAAAGGAAAAAATAATTCATAGAATATTTTAAAATTAATTTGTGTTAAGAACTACAAGTGATCTAAAACGTTTATCATGTTAAGATTACGAGTTCAGAGTTTTGTAGCTTCATGCCCCTCTCTTGCAATAAGATAGATACCAAGTAGCATGGTTACAATAGCAAGTATTTGATATACTCCTATAGTTTCATGCAAGAATATTACAGCAAATATAAGACCAAAAATAGAAGATGTTGAAAAAATAAGCATAGTCCTTACAGTTCCTATCCTCTTAAGACTATGCAAAAAGAAGAAAAGTGAAAATCCAAAGCCAAAAATTCCCAGAATCAAAATATTTGGAATCTGTAAAGGAACAACATTGATATGTATTCCCAATAATAATGCAAGAAATAGAAGGGTTCCACCACCTATACTCGATTTTAATTGAACTAGTCTTGAAATATCAACTCTATGAGCTACTATTCTACTAAGATTGTTATCTAGAGCCCAACAAATAGCTGCTAAAAGTATTAGCGAATCCCCTTCCTTTTTAAAATCAGAAAGAAAATTTGAAAATTCAAGATTAGTCGTCACTATTATGAGACCAGCAAAAACTAATCCTACTGCAAGATAACCCATTGGTTTGAGTTTTTCTTTGAAGAAAATTAATGCAAAAAGAACAGTAAAAATGGTCTCTGCATTTGATAAGATTGTAGTATTAGATGCCGTGGTCTTTTCCAAGCCCATGAAGAATATTGCAGGCGCTATGATAGAACCGAATCCAGATATAGCTAATATTAGAAGCCAATCTTTTTTGCTTATTGATTTTAAGCTAGATTTTTTTACGAGGGGAGTAGCTGCTAAAGCAGCCAAGAGATACACAAATGATGCCAAAAAAATTGGATTAATATTTGCAAGAATTGGTTTAGAGATGGTTGAAATTGAACCTACCAAAAGAGCAGAAACGAATACAGCTAGATATCCTGCTGTTCTAGGCTTTAGGTTTAATCGGTTCAATGTTTTAGAATAATTTTGCCTCAATAAAGTCTAAACCATAAAGTAATTTTATTTATCTGTAGATCTAAACACTTTAGATTGTGGAAAAATACAATAAAGAATATCTAAAGCTTAACAAGAATATTCTAATTGCTTTTTTTGCTTCAGTTATTATCTCTGCAATAGCAGCACAGTTATTATCTGTTCAAGCAAATTATGTCAACAGTTCTGCGACGCTCGGGGTAGATTTATCAATCTATTATCTAACTTTTGCAATCTTCTTTTATCTAGATAATAGGAAAAGCTATGTTCTGGAATCAGGTGAACTAGACAAATCAAGGCTCAAGACAGATCTTTTGAAGATTATTTCATCTCTAGGAATAAGTGAGATTATTTACTCAATGTGCAGATGGATTCTCCAGTATTACATGCTAACAGCGAATTCTGAAGCGTATGTTTCTTCTCTTATAGCTCAATCAATTGCTTTTCTAGTGTACTTGGTATGTGTCAATTTCCTTGCTAGGAAAATGAAATTGTACAAAGAATAATTTTTTAAATCAGACCTTTGCTTTTTCGTATACTTAATGTGAATTTATAACACTAATAAATGGAATAAATGACGATATGATATGACAAAATTTGACGGAATAAGAGGTCAAGAGTTACTTGAGGTTGAAGACAAGTCAGAAAAGGAAAATGAAATTACTCTGATTTTCAAAGATAACAGGTACCTTTTCATCAAACTAGAGAATGGTAAAATTGTTACTACATCCATCCCAGAATAAACTATTGCCGTAAGAATTTGTAGTACAAACTAACTGCCATTTCTTGAGATTCAGATTGAATCGAACCTGGTCTTTCTTTTCGAACCCTGTGTATTGCTTCTTTTACTGACTGTTTTTCATATTTAATAAGATAACAGGCAAGAATGGTTCCTGTTCTCCCAATACCTGCAGCACAGTGAACCATCACTGGATTATTATTCTGAATCATACTGTTGATAAAATCAACAGCTTCATCAATTTGATTGATGTCTGGCGCCAAAAAATCTTCTGTTGGAACATGAAGATATTTTACATTCTTTAACCAGGAACCTGGTAGAGGATCCTCAGTCATTGTGATAATGGATCTTACTCCCTGCTTTAGTATCCAGTCAATTTCGGACAGAGAAGTTGGCATTCCACTTCCAGCTAGCTTACTGTCAATAAGCCAACTAAAGTTAGTGGGTTTTCTTGCGATTTTTCCGTGTACCTTTCTCCAAAGATTTCCTGGTTTGCTCACAGGTATTGATGAACATGTTCCATATTAAAAAACTAAGTTTAGGAATTAGATAATAAAAAGGAGTTTATGTCGGACTTAATCTATTAGTTCGGTCCAACCTTTTACGAACACAGAGTTTCTATACAGTGGTACTGGCTGTCCTGGAGTAAAGTCCATTGGTCTCATCCAGAAGATTGCCTTTGTTGGGCAAACACCAATGCATGCACCGTCTGAGATGCATCTTTCTGGATAAAATACAAATGCTTTTCCTCTCTTCCAGCCTTCTACTGGTTTTACTCTTAGTACGTCTGGGCCTAGTGATGTACAAATCTCTACACAGAGTGCACATCCTATGCACATTTGTTCGCCTATATCTGGAATAATTCCAACTGGCATGTTGTGTATTTCTGAATTAGATCTTAATATAACTTCCTCAAAAATTGCCTGTTATAACGGCGTTTGACAATTTTATAACGGTGTAATTTTAAGATCGAGTTATTCCAAATATTTAGAATAAGATCCACTGACCGAAAATTTTTTTATGATTTGAATCTATAAGTTGAATCCATGGGAAGCAAAATTCATTGTGCGCATATACTGGTTGAGAAGCTCAGTGTGGCCCAAGATCTAAAGGCTCGAATTTCAAAAGGGGAAAGCTTTGCAAATCTTGCAAAAGAATTTTCAATAGATGGTTCAAAAAAGAGGGGTGGAGATCTTGGACTATTTGGGAGGGGTGTCATGGTCCATGAATTTGAAAAAGCGGCTTTTACACTAGAAAAGGGTCAAGTATCTGACATTGTAAAGACCGAATTTGGTTACCATTTAATAAAAAGACTAGACTAGCGGAATTAAATCTGCAGAGATTTCAAATTTTTTTGAATCATCAATTAAATTTAGTGCTATGCCCTGTTCACTATATTCAAGAAGGATTCTCTTATTGTTTTTTGTTTCAACAAGACGTTTTCCTGTAGGAGATAATATCCATCCTTTCTCCTTTTTGAATCTGACCATACTAGCAACAACAAGATAAGAGTTTGTCATCTTAGATATGGTTGCCAGCAATATTATTATCGACATGACAATTCTTCCGACATTTTTTTTATGGTTCATAATATTGAATAGACCGTTGAGAGAGTCGACAACAATTATGACTTGAGATAAACTAGCCTTGGTCAGTATTTCTTTGATCATTTTATTCAAGGATTCCGCAGTTGGCTGGAAAAGTATAACATTTTCCTTGGAATCTAGTTTACCTGATAAAACATATCCACTATATAACAAATCAAGATCTAAGTAAAGTACATCAAGTGCAGTATCTTGAATCAATTTTGAGATAAATCCTGCTTTCAAAAAGGGATCAAGATATAAAATTGAGTTGATTCGTTCCTTTTCCAGTAATTCTTCAATGTTCCATTCTTCTGATTCGTTTGGGTTAGGATTTTTAAACAACAAATTGACTAGGAGAATGTAATATAATAATGAATTTCGATTATTCAAGAGACTTTCCATACAAAGACAGAATTTATCTAAACAATGCCTCTAGCTCCAGAATGCCAATCCAAAGTATTGAGGCAATGCATAATTTTCTTCTAAAGTATAATGAGCTTGGTCCTGATTCAGATCCTTCTGACAACTTTGTAAGAGAAAGACTTGGCAACGTGCGTAACGGAATCTCAAAATTGATAAAATGTAGTCCAGAAGAAGTTATCTTAACACAAAGTGTTACGGACGGCATTAATATCGTTGCAAGTGGACTAAAGTTGGAGCCTAATTGCAATATTGTTATACGTGGTTCAAATCATGAACATCCGGCAAATCATTATCCATGGATAAGGACTGCCAAGAGGGCTGAGTTAAGAAACTTGTCAATAGACGAAACAGGATACTTTGGACTAGATTCCTTTGAGGATACTGTTGATGAAAGAACTGGACTTGTTGTATTAAGCCATGCTTTGTTTAATACAGGTGCATTACTTCCAGTAGAAGATATTGGTAGGATTTTATTTGAAAGAAAAATTCCTTATTTTGTAGATGCAGCACAAACTGTAGGATGTATTGCCGATATTGATGTAAACAAGATCAAATGCAATTTTATGTCATTTAATGGATCAAAGTGGTTGTGTGGTCCGATGGGAACTGGAATCTTTTATTGTAGAAAAGACTCTACCGATTTAATTGAGCCACTGCAGGTAGGTGGAGAGTCTTCAATAATTCATGAAAATAATTTAGTGCACAAAGAAATTCCTGCTAAATTTCAGGCAGGTTTTCGTAATTGGTCAGGTGCTGCTGGACTCGAAGCATCGATAAACTACCTACTTGAGATTGGGATTGATACAATAAGAGAGAAGAATATGAGACTGGCAAACCTATTGCGTGAAGAGCTTGAAAAGATTAAAGATGTTATTCTTTATGGTCCCCAAGATGAGAAAAATCGCACAAGTATAGTTTCCTTTTCAATTAAAGGCCAAGATCCCAATAGTATAGTTGGAAGACTTGAAAAAAATGGGATCATTCTTGCTGTACGAGATATTCTTTCCAAGAAAATAGTGAGGGCTTCTCCTCATTTTTTCAATACTGAATCAGAAATTTACAAAGTAATTGACAAGATAAAACAAATCTAGTTACTTTTCTTGCTCTTCAATTACCATCATAGTCAAGGTAGAGTAAACCTTGTCTATCTTTCTAATCTTATTTGTAATAATACTTCGTAATCTGTCCATTGAATCTGCAGTAATCTTGATTATAATATCATAGACTCCATAAACGCCTTGAACCTCGTACTTTATTCCACTTTCATTATCAAGAAATTTTTTGATCTTTTGAATTATCTCAACATCAGAACCCAAGTCAGAGTTAATCAAAATGTAAGTAGTTGGCATATATTAATTCGAGTTACATGATATTTAATCTTTGATTGGCATATCAATATTGATTTATTGGTACAAAAATAGTAGTTTGTGGAACCGATAGATCTTACATTAGAAATATCAAACAAACTTCCAAGCTTTCCAGGTTCTCCAAGACCATTTTTAATTCCATGGGCTGACAAGAAAAATGAAGGATATAATTTGGAGCTTGTTTTTCTAAGCTCACACTCTGGAACACATCTTGATGCTCCATATCATTTTTTAGCAAAAGGTCTAAAGATAGATGAGATTCCAATGAGAAGATTAGTAATTAGGGCTAGACTATGCAAGGTAAGAAAAGGTGCAAACCAACTCATAACAAAGAAAGAGATAATAGATTTTGAGGCAAAAACTGGAATTATAAAAAATGACCAAACTATCATTTTTGAGACGAAATGGTGGACAAATTTAAAAAAGAAGAATTATTTTATTAAGAACCCTGGACTTGCCGCAAGTGCTGCCAGATATTTATCTTCAAAAAAAATAAATCTAGTGGGAATTGATGGTCCAAGCATAGATGCAGGAAAAGATTCAAAATTTACTGCTCACCATATTCTTCTAAAAAATGACATATTGATCTTGGAGAACTTGTGTAATTTACAAAAGTTGGATGGAACAAATTTTTTGCTTGTAGTCTTGCCACTCAAGCTTAAGGGAGCAACTGGTTCACCAGTACGTGCAATAGCAATCTAGACCACAAACTGGAATCTATTTTGTTTATAGTGTTCTGAGAGTTTTCCCACTATTGCTATCTTTGTACCACAAAACTTGCAGTTATTCTTGTCATCAAGATTCCATGCCTGGATATCAAATCCGTATCTCTTGACTACCACTTTTTTGCATTGTGGACAATATGTGTGCTCAAGTGGATGCCCAGGAACGTTTCCCAAATAGGCATAATTGAGCCCCTCTTGCTTTGCAATACCATGATGTCTTTCCAAAGTATCAATTGGAGTAGAATCAAACTCCATCATCTTATAGTCTGGATGAAATCTCAGAAAATGAATAGGCATGTCAGGCCCAAACTCATCATAAACGAATCTACATAATTTCCTTGCATACTCCAAGTTATCACCAACCTCCGGTACTATCAAATCTGTAATCTCAACATGGATTTTTGTTGTTTTATGAATTTCCTTTAGAGTATCAAATATTGGTTTGGGATCTGGAATTCCTATATATTTTCTAGAAAATTGCGGTTCTGCACTTCCCTTAAAGTCAACTGTAATACAATCAAGAAACTCATCCATCATCTTTACTGTCTCGGGAGTATCATATCCGTTTGAAACAAAGATGTTAAACAGTCCATTCCTTCTTGCAATTACTCCACAATCCCTTGCAAACTCGATAAAGATAGATGGTTGATTGTAAGTATAGGCAATTCCATCAGAGCCTGAATTTTTTGCTAACCTTATTACTTGTTCTGGTGACATGTCAGTACCCTCAATCTTTCTTCTTTGGCTAATGTCATAGTTCTGGCAGTACTTGCACAGCCAATTACATCCTGTAGTTGCGATTGAAAAAATACTGGTCCCTGGTCTATAATGAGTTACAGGTTTTTTCTCAATTGGATCCACGTGACCTGTTATCACTTTGCCATAAGCTAGAAGATCGAGTTGTCCATTGTTATTTGCCCTTATTCCACACAGTCCTATCTGGTTATTGCCGATTTCACAATATCTAGCACATGCTGTACATCTAACCTTGTTATTTGGTAATTTCTGATAGAGAATTGCTTCTTTTGCCGTCATTTAGAATGGCTCATTTTATCATATAAGTTATGATGCCATTGGGTGTTTTGGTTTGACTTTATCTGGTCTTACTTTTTCAATCGCCTTTTCAAGGTCTTCTTGAGTTATTTTGATAGATTTTACGTCCTTTTCTCCTTTGGTTACGTATCTTCTTATCGCACTCATTGCAGCTCTATTGCATAATCCTTCTATTTCTGCACCGCTAAATCCCTCAGTTAGTTGCACAAGTTTTGCGAAGTCCACATTATCTTCAAGAGGCTTCTTTTTGGTATGTATCTTGAAAATGTTCTCCCGTCCCTTTACGTCTGGAAGTGGTACCTCGATTATTCTGTCAAATCTGCCTGGTCTCAGCAATGCATTGTCAATTAGGTCCACCCTATTTGTTGCTCCAATAATCAGGACGTCATGCAATTCTTCAAGACCATCTATCTCTGTTAACAGTTGTGATACTACTCTCTCAGTTACGTTAGAGTCAGAACTACCTGAACTTCTATTTGGAGCCAGTGAGTCTAGCTCATCAAGAAATATGATACATGGAGAAGCTTGTCTTGCTTTTCTGAATACTTCGCGGACTCCTTTCTCTGATTCGCCCACCCATTTCGATAATAGTTCTGGACCTTTGATGCTAATGAAGTTAGATTCTGTCGTATGTGCAACTGCCTTTGCAATTAACGTCTTTCCAGTCCCAGGAGGACCATATAGCAATATTCCTTTTGGAGGCATAACATCAGTTTGCTCAAAAGCTTCCTTGTGCTTTAGAGGCCATTCAACTGCTTCATAGAGTTCTTCTTTGAGAGACTCTAGTCCACCAACATCTTCCCATGTTACATTTGGTACCTGTACTAGAACTTCTCTTAGAGCGGAAGGCCTTACTTCTTTTAATGCATCTTTGAAATCCTCATCTGTAATGATTATCTTTTGCAAGATTTTTTCTGGAATTTTTTCCTTTTCCAGATCTAGTTCTGGCAATATCCTCCTAAGTGATCTCATAGCTGCCTCTTTTGCAAGTACTTCTAGATCAGCTCCCACAAATCCATGCGTAACTCGTGCTATCTGATCTAGATTGACCTTGTCATCGATTGGCATTCCTCTTGTATGAATATCTAGAATGTCTTTTCTTCCTTGCTGGTCTGGTATTCCTATCTCTATCTCTCTATCAAATCTTCCTGGTCTTCTCAATGCCGGGTCTATCGAGTCTGGTCTGTTAGTCGCAGCAATAATTACTACTTTACCTCTTGTCTTCATGCCATCCATGAGGGTTAGCAGCTGAGATACGATTCTCTTTTCTACCTCACCTGTAACTTCTTCTCTTTTTGGAGCAATCGAATCAATTTCAT
>CAZIHN010000016.1:0-13024 GCA_964538845.1 uncultured Nitrosopumilaceae archaeon
TTATAACATGGCAACTAGATTTTAGGTTACAAATGGTAAGGGATGGAATTTAAAGGGATTGGTAGAGTACAGACGAAAGAATTATGTCAAGACCCTCGACTGTGTGGAAACAGCTATCGACTCCAATCCTACAGAATGAATGTCATGGTACAACAAGGTATGCAATCATTCTCTTCAAAATCATATTCCTGAATCAATTGAAGCTTTTAAGCGATCAATAGAGATTGATGTCAAAAATGCGAAAAAGGCAGTACGAGATAAAGATTTTGAAAACATAAGAGCAGATGAAGGATATAGAAGAATCGTAGAGGTAGTAGTTTTGGAATCGGTAAGACAAGGTTACCGTAAAGTTGGACAGATTGTTTGGACAACAATGGTTGGAAAAGCAGAGGTGGAAGATGCTGCAAAAAAGTTGGTCGAAAAGGGATTACTCGTTAAAGTTGATAAAAACTTGGGATTTCAGAAAGTAGAAGAATATGAGATTGCGCCTGAATTAGCTGGAAAGATAGGTGTTGAAAAGAAAGGACTCTTTGGCACAGTAAAGAAAACTCAACCAGTCGTGATACAAACTCTCAAGGAGATAAGCGATGCAATAGCTGCAACAAAGACTGCAATTGAAAAGGGGGATGTAAAGGAAATAATAGCAAAACTAGATGAATTCATAGAACCTTCAAAGAGGGGAGGACAGATGATTGAATATTTCTTTGAAGAACACAGAGATATCAGACTATTTAGAGTAAGATTGAGTGACAAAGGTTCGGAATATCTTCAAGCAAACAAACAAAAAATGTTAGAACTTTTTGATCAGATAGAAATGATGATTACAAAGAAGATCCGAAGTGCTACAGCTCAAAATTCATAAATCTACTCGGCAGACAGATCCCAATAATTTGCATCTTGTTGTTTTTCAATAGGTTTTTCAAGCGATTTCCATTCCTTGAATGAACGCACGTAAAGTTTCACGTTATTCATTCCAATCGACTTTAGCGCATAATAGCCAAGTCCGGATAGGGTCCCTACGCTACCACAGTAGGTTATCACTTCCCCATCGGAATCTATCCTCCTATTTTGGATTAGTCTCTTTAGATCATCCTTTGGACGCAGAATATTTTGATTGGAAGCAAGCATTCTATATGGGATATTAATTGCGCCTGGAATGTGATTTTCAAGGAAATTAAGTCTCTCTCTATTATCAACTAATACTGCACCTTTCTCCTTTGCAGGCATTAGTTGTTCTGCCTGGGCAAGAATTTGCGGTTGCAACTTTAACGAGTGGTTTTTCTTAATTAAAGATGGAAGTTCGGTGTTGCTTTCCAGTCCAAGTTTCTTCCATGTTCCATAAGTTATATCTAACAGAGAAACTTCCTCATGACCTACGTATTGGAGGGTCCATGCAACTCTTGATGCAAGGGCTCCAAATGTATCATCATATACGGCTACAGCTGTTTCATCGTCTATTCCAAATGATTGTGCATATTGCAATACTTTCTCAGGGCTATCATCTGCGAGCAGACTGGCAAGAGGAAAGTTAATCGATCCTGGAATGTGACCTGCCTTATAATCCTCTTCCTTTCGAATATCTAGAACCGTTACACTCTTGTCTCTTATCTCGGAACGTAGTGTGTCTGCATCAATAGTTATTCGTGTTGTTTTTTCCTTGCTCAAGCTGCACATTCGCCTCTCCCTGTTCTTGCATGATAACTACCATCATTTCCATAATCTGTGTAAAAGTCCTTGTCCTCTTCGAATGTTGGAGCAGCAACAACAGGTTTAAGCGATTCCTTGAGATCATTAATAGACTTAATTTTTGGTCCCCCATTTCCTTCAACAAGTCTTTGGGTCCACGAATCCAGTGTTTCACCAGATCTCTTTTCTAATTTAAAAATCTCTATTACTTTAAGAATTGTTGGAATTACCTTCTTAGCTGGAACCCTAGTACAAATATGACCAAGAGTAGAATGCTCGTCTGCTCTGCCTCCAAGTAACATAGTATACAAAGGAAACATGTCCTTACCGAGTCTTCCACCACCACCGTAAAAACCAATTGTTGCTATTTCATGTTGACCACACGAATTTGGGCATCCGCTTATCTTAATTGTGGAACTTCTAAGATCTTCATCCTCATCAAGTTTTAACTCTAGAAACTTTCTCTGTACCTCCTTTGCGAGTCTGTGTGAGTTTGTTAATGCGAGGTTACACGAAGTTGTTCCTGAACAGCCAACCACTGATGCCATAGTAAGAGCACCAGGATTTGCAAGACCAACATCAAGTAATCGCGAGTATAGCCTTGGGAGATCCTCATCTCTTACCCATCGAAATACCATGTCTTGTACAAAACCATTTCTAATCCGACCTTCAGCAGAGAATTCTCTTGCCATTTCTGCAATAGCTCTCAGCTGGTTTGAAGTAACATCTCCTGACTCTAGAGTGAGAAAGGCACAGCTAAATCCAACCTGTTTCTGTTTTATGGTATTAGATTTTTTCCATCTTGAAAATCCTTGTGGTATAGAGGGCATTTCAGAGATGATATTTATTTTTGTTAATACATCTGGTGTCTTGTCTATTTCTAATTTCACTATCACAGATTGGATCATTTTTGTCATAGCTCTTTCTTTAAGAACAATATTTTGGAATCGTTCCCAACCAAGTTCATTTACAAGATACCTCATCCTATTTCGTGCCATGTTTTCCCTATTACCCATCCTATCGTACACTCTGATAACTGCAATTATTGTATATAGCAAATCTTCTTCTGAAGTAAACGGTTCAAACTGATGACCTACAAATGATTGTGCCCCAAGACCACCTCCAAGGAATATCTTGAAACCTCTCTGGGTTTTTCCATTGATTTCTATTTGCTGTGGAATTAATCCAATATCCACTATTCTTGCCATTCCATGTCTTTCACAACAAGTGAAATTGATCTTAAACTTTCTTGGTAATGCTTGGCTCATCGGGTTGCGTAAAAGAAACTTTGCGGTTGCAAGAGCATAGGGAGTTGGATCAAAAACTTCGTCTGTACAAACTCCTGCAAGAGGACTACACATTGTATTTCGGACAGAATTTCCACATGCTTCCCTTGAGGTAAGTCCAACTTCTGCCAAGCCACGAAGAACCTCCGATACATCCTCCAAAGCCACCCAATGAAGTTGAAACGTCTGCCTGGTCGAAACATGAGCACTGCCAATAGAAAACGATTCACTTAACTCTGCAATTTTTTCTAGCTGTTCTGGGTAAACTTCACCGGCGGGAAGTTTCAATCTAATCATACTGTAATCATCAGACATTCTGCTGCCATAAGCTCCATGCTGAAGCCTAAAGCGTCTAAAATCATCACGGTTGATTTTTCCTTGTCTGTATAACTTTACATATTCCGCAAATCGTTCTGCCTCTTCTAATATTCCCCAATTTATTCTTGGTTTTGGAAGATTATCTGGTCTAGACTGACGGAGGTTTACCTTACTCAATTATGAATAGCTAACCTCTAGAATGAATATAAATTTTATAATATGGGAATTTTAGCTTTACGCATAGTAATTGTGGCAAAAGTTGCATATTTGATTCATAGCAGAAAATGAATGGAAATCTATTTTCAGAAAAGAATTAAATGCTGACCAACAAGGAAAAGTTAGCATGACCAAAAAAATCAAAATTTCACTGATTGGTCTAGGAAATGTCTCTATGTCTCTGTTGAAAGGTTTAGAATTTTATAAAAATTCCACAGACGGTTTGTGGCATCCAAAGCTAGGAGGACTTACATTAAATGACTTTGCAGTATCTGGAATTTATGACATTGATCCATCAAAAGTAGAAAAGAAAGTCGGTCAAGTAATGAATGGACATGCAACTGATTATACTAATTTGTTAATCCAGCCCGGAATATCGGAGGATACAATACCACCTCATATTGCAGAACATGGTAAAGTACAGACAGTAAATTATGATCAATTCGTCAATTCCCTCAAAAAGAACAAGCCAGATTTTCTTGTCAATCTGATATCTTCAGGAATGGAGAGGACTAGTGAAACATATGCAAAAGCTGCATTGGATGCCAGATGTTCTTTCTTTAATGCAACATCAGCAAAAACAGTTACTGCCGAAACAAAAAAAGCATTTGAATCAAATGGACTTTTAATCTTGGGAGATGATTTGATGAGCCAATTTGGCGGTACAGCATTTCATAGAGGAATGATAGATTTTATTTCAAGTAGAGGAATTAGAGTTCAAAAGGCCTATCAGCTTGATGTTGGGGGAAACCAAGATACTCAAAATACAATGGCAGAAGAAACGAGAGAAAGAAAGAGGCAGATAAAAACCCAGTCTATAGCAATTGAATCGCCAACTCCATTTAGGTCTACTGCTGGAACAACGGAATATGCAGAACAGTTAGGCGACTCTAGAGTCAGTTATTATTGGATGGAAGCTAGGGGGTTTCTCAATTCCACCATAGTAATGGATCTATCTCTAAGAACAACAGATAGCACAAATGGTTGTAACGTTATAGTTGATTCCTTGAGGGCTGCAACTAAAGTGCTCTCCAAAAAAGATCTTGCTAAGGCAGATCTCATTTCCGCATATGCTTTTAAAAATCCTCCAAAACGAATGCATATTAGAGAATGCATCAAAGAGTTTGAAGATTTATTTCTAGACTGAGCAAACTATTAATGTACTTGATTAAGGATAATTTCCCATGCAGAAGATGACCCAAGAAACTCCAAAGATATTTGCAGATGTAAGAGAGGTAGACATTACTAGAGCAATTGCAAATGAATTTCATTCAGTACTAATCGATAGGGCAGATTCTGATGTAATAATAATAGGTGCAGGTCCGGCAGGGCTCACTGCAAGTAGAGAACTAGCCCTAATGGGATTCAAGATCCTCGTAATTGAACAAAACAACTATCTTGGAGGAGGTTATTGGTTGGGAGGATACATGATGAATCCAGTTACTGTAAGAGAGCCTGCCCAAAGAGTTTGGGATGAGCTTGGAATACCTTACAAGAAAGTATCAGAAGGACTTTATCTTACCCCAGGACCGCATGCAGTTTCAAAGCTAATTGCATCCGCATGCGATGCAGGAGTAAAGTTTCTGAATTTAACTAAATTTGATGACTTGGTCTTGAAAAATGGAAGAGTGTGTGGTATTGTAGTGAATTGGATGCCAGTATCCGCACTTCCAAGAAATATTACCTGCGTAGATCCAGTTGCTCTGGAATCTAAAATGGTTATTGATGCATCAGGTCATGATTCAGTTGCTGTAAAGAGACTAGTAGACAGAAAACTTGTCGAATGGAAGGGAATGGATCCTATGTGGGTGGACGATGGTGAAAATAAGGTAGTCCATAACACAGGCGAGGTCTTTCCTGGTCTTGTGGTTTCTGGAATGTCTGTAACTGAAACTTATGGAATACCAAGAATGGGACCAACTTATGGTTCCATGTTATTATCTGGCAAAAAGGCAGCTGAGATTACGGCAGCAAAGATAAAAGAACTAAGAAGATAAATTTATTCATTTTCTAAAATTATTATTGAAAATCTCTAAAATAATTCTCTATGATGAGCCCCGAGTCCCTGAAATTGAGATTACTGACTTGGCAAAATTCATTACTGAACTTTTCAATGTCAGAGTGGAAATAAGGAATAATATTTTCGAACATTTTCAATCAAGTGAAAAAATTGGACAGGAACTAGCATCTTTGATAATTCAAAATCCGTATTCAACTTTTGAAAGACATAAACCAACAATTGAAGAGATTGAATTAGAGGAAAAATTGTTAGTTGATCAAACTACTCAGAACAATTTATCATTGTACGAAGGTTTCGAACTCCAGAATTTTATACAAAGAATCATACCTGAATCTAATTCAAATGAATTTCATATAGTTTTTACAACAAAGATTGTTTGTACTTATGATATTGATGATTACAGGTATCATGGAAGAGCAATAATATGTTCGAATCCTGCAATTATCTCCACTACTGGAATAGTTGAAGCTCCCGCAAAACCACGTGCATATTATTTTGGAATGTATCAAAGCATGATAAAAGGACTAGATATTGACTCTCTGAAAAACCAATTTAGAGGAAAATTTTTAGAGTATCATGATAAAAATCTCAGCAAAGTGATACGTGGATATGTACTCCAGGCTCTTTTTTATTATTTAACTGCAACTCCATTTTGTGAATCCAAAGAATGCATGTTGTATAATGCACATTGGCAGGAAGATCTGCTATATTCACAAATTACGATTGGAAGACTATGTGAGAGTCATAAAGAAATTCTTGAAACAATTAGAAAGTCTGAATAATTTAAATATGAACTATAATGAGTTTTACTTGTGCAAGCAGAGATAAGATCAGAAATTAAAAAACTAGAAACAAAACGAAAATATGATGTAATAATAATTGGTGCAGGACCAGCTGGTTATACTGCATCAATCTACACCTCAAGAGCAAACCGAGAAACTCTCATTATTTCTGGTACACTTCCCGGTGGACAATTAATGCTTACTACTGAAGTGGAAAATTTTCCTGGTTTTTCGGAAGGAATCCTTGGACCAGAACTTATGACAACTATGAGAAAACAAGCAGAGAGAATGGGTACTACCATCATAGATGATGAAGTAACTAATGTTGATTTCAAGCACAGGCCATTCAAAGTATTAACCTATTCTGAGGAATATGAAGCAGATGCAGTAATAATAGCAACTGGTGCTACTCCCAGAAAGATTGGAGTAAGAGGAGAACAGGAATTTAGTGCACGTGGAGTTTCATATTGTGCTACTTGTGATGGACCATTTTTTAAAAATCAAGATCTTGCTGTTGCAGGTGGAGGCGACTCTGCATTGGAGGAAGCAATTTTCCTAACAAAATTTGCAAATAAGGTTCATTTAGTACATAGACGTGATACACTTCGCGCAAGTAAAATAATGCAAGACAGAGCTTTTGATAATAAGAAAATTGAATTTCATTGGAATTCGCTGGTAGAAGAAATCAAAGGCAACCAAAAAGTTAGTCAACTTAGTATAAAGAACATTAATACAAATCAAGTCAAACCTTTAGAAGTTGGTGGGCTATTTGTGGCCATAGGACATGAACCAAATACAAAATTATTTCAGAGTCAAATCGATTTAGATAGTCAAGGGTATATCATATTAAAAAATAACACACAAACCAGTATTCGAGGAATTTTTGCTGCAGGAGATGTACACGATCATAGATACAGACAGGCAATAACAGCGGCTGGTTTTGGCTGTATGGCAGCAATAGATGTTGATAAATATCTCTCTGAGGAAAAGGCTAACTAGAGATTAATTATCTCTGAAAGATTTTTTGATTCGCTAAGAGCTTTGTCAAATTCTCCTTCGGTAAACACTCCCTGTTGAGAGTAAAGACTCTTGAATTTTCTGGCATCGTCAGCAAATATTCCAACTACAATTCCAGTATCAATATTATATTTTCTCATCGCAGCATAAACTGCCGCTGACGATGGACTAACCATCATTTTTTCCTTTTGAAATATTTCTTTTACGGCCTCGAATGCCTCTTCATTGGTAATTGTAATCCAGTCATCCACTACTTGTTCGCGCTTGAGAAAGAGTTCAGGTTTTGCAGATTCTTCAAAGTTTCTCAAACCTTGAATCAAGTGATTTTGTTGTGGTTGTACAGCTATAATCTTAATTTTTGGATTTTTCTCTTTTAGATAGGCACCTATTCCTGTTATAGTTCCTCCAGTCCCGACACCTGTAAAGAAATGAGTTATCTTTCCTTTGGTCTGTTCCCAAATTTCCGGGCCAGTTCCTTTGTAATGGCCCATAAAATTTGCCTCGTTGGAATATTGATTAGGTGAATAATACTTGTCGGGTCTTGCTGATGCGATAGACTTTGCCAATGCAATACTCTGATCTGTTCCACCCCCAACTTTTGGACACAAATCATCAGTAGTTTGGTACAACGTAGCTCCAAGTGACTCAATTATTTTTTTAGTTTCTTGGCTTGCCTTTTCTGGTATTACAATTTCCACCCCGTAACCCAAAAGCTTGGCAATACCTGCAAGAGCAATTCCTGTATTTCCTGAAGTCGGCTCAATTATAACACTCTGTCCTCTTTTTATGATTCCATTTTCTTCGGCAATTTTTACCATCCAATATGCTGCCCTATCTTTTACAGATCCAAATGGATTATGAGATTCCAGCTTTGCATAAAATTCTGCTTGATTATTTGAGATTGATTCTAGTTTCACAAGTGGAGTATTACCTATCTTCTTTAGAAGTGACTCGGCGTCATTTAGTGCCTTTGTCGCCAAAAACCTATTTCACCTTCTTTATGGTAAACTCTAAATCTTTTTCTGATTTTTTTAATTCAATTAACTGGTGTCCGTTTCTGTTTACCCATCTTGAAATATCTTCTTCAGAAGCTGGATCATCAGCAATTATTTTCAGAATATTTCCCACCATCAATCTTTCCATTTCGATCTTGGTTCTAAAAACAGGTTCTGGACAGAACATTCCTCGTACATCTATGGTCTTTGTTGGAGATAATTCTGAAATTTCGGTTCACCTAAATATAAAAAGCTAGTAAAGATCTATTAAATCTATTCATAGACGCAAAAAAAGTTATTTATCTCAAAATCATTGGCAAGATTGCTCTGAGATTGCGTTCGTAAAGTGCATTGTAATCATGGTTTTCAAAATTAATTTTATTTGAGAGTTTTGTTATCATGTGTACAGCTACTCTATACGTAGTTGTCCAAACTATACTATTTGGGTTTGATTCAAAGGCGTTAATCAAGAATTTACATATTCCAGTAAGGTGTGGATGGCATTCCTTAAAGTAAGAAATAATCTCGTTTTTTGAATTCTCTATCTTGTATCTTGCATGTTCTATCATTTCTTTACTTGTAATATAGCCAGTATTTCCTACAGCAAGTTTGCCGCGTTTTAAGGCACTCAGTACGTCATCTAATCGGTTTTCAGAATCTACCAAATTGACACATCTACCCATTGTAGACACCACATGAGAATCACTACCTGCTACTTCAACCATCTTGTTTGCTCTGGCAAAATGTAAAGCACGCAAATTAGAGTAACGATCAACATTGTTACTATTGAAGACTTCAATCAAGTCACAGTTAACTGAAAGTTCTCGCAGTCCATTACTTAGACCAAAAGGATGAGGTGCGCATGAGATCGCTCCTTGATTTTTTATAATATCAAGTATTTCGTTAATGTCTTTACCGTCATTAATTGTCTCATTAAGACCAAAGGCTAGCACATGAATTCCTTTATCAGTTGTAATTTCTTCTCCTGGATAGACTTTGATCTTGTGGTACTTTTGATGGTTTTCTTTATACTCGATTAATGAATTGTAACCATTCAAAGTGTTATGATTAGTAATAAAAAACGCATCAAGACCTATTTCATAGGCCTTTTCCAATTGTTCTTTAACGGTAACTCCACAATCATATGGAGTTTCCCTAGGCCCCAGATGAAAGTTTGAAAATTCGTTGTGACAGTGCAATTCAATTTTTAGTCCAGCCATATATTATCCACTCATCAAATAATGAATATACACCTTGTTTTAGGAATATCGATTTATCTGAATAGGTCTTTAGATTTTATTCTGGTAAGATCTTTTAGTTTACCTTTTTTTTCATTAAATTTGTAGTTTTTGATAATCGTAATTGGTGTTTTAAGGGATTTTCCCCTCACAAGCTCACTTGCAGAGCAGATTTCATCTACAATTGCAATGGCAGTAACTCGAAGTAAACGGTCAAAGGTGTCTCTTTTTCCAAAATAATCTAATAATGGAGAAATACCGGCAAAACCAATAGCTACATCAGTTTGACCTTCTCTGAATGGTCTACCAAAGGTATCTGAAATTATTACTGCGACATCTTTTTTTGTTCTTTCCATAATACTTTTTTTTAATTTTCTTGCAGATTTCTCCGCATTTTTTGGAAGCAAGGTAGCAAAATTTTCCTCTACATTACTTTCATCAACTCCCGCGTTTGCACAGATTAGACCATTCCAGGTTTCAGACACTATAACACCATTTTTCATTCGGACTATTCGAGATGTCTCGTCAAGAATGAGCTGAATGATTCGAGGGTCTTTAGAATATTCATTGGCAATTCCAGTGGCAAGTAGGTTTGGCTTTATGTTTGAAAGATTAATCTTTTGACCTTCCTGCTTTGAAATAATTTTTTGTGTAAATACTATGATATCACCATTACTCAATTTACTTCCATGTCTTGTGTCCAATAATAATTTGATTAGATCATCTCCAGGTTGGATTTCCTTTGATAATTTTACAGGGATTATTTTCAGTGACATGGTGGAAATTCCTTTTCAGTGCTAACAATCATCTTTAGGATTAAGCGACTGTTTGGAGAGGAATCTTGAGCCCATAGTGTTCATTAATTATATCAATTAATTTGGAAAGATCTTTTTCTTCAAGAGTCACTGAGGCCATATCTTTTACTACATCCTGAGCTCTAAATGCAACGCCCAGACCACATATATTAAATAATTTTATGTCATTTGCTCCATCAACAACTGTAACAATGTTTTCCTTTTCCTCCTTCCATTCTTTTATCTTGATAATGGCCGATTTGGCTTTATCAGAGTCGACGTTTACAATTACACCATCTAACTTTCCATTCTTGAATATCAATTCATTTGAAAAGACATAGTCTAGACCTAGTGTTTTTTTTAATCGGTCAGTCATGATTGTAAATCCACCTGAAACAGCCATCAATTTCCAACCTGCGGCTTTTAATGCTCTACATGCTTCCTTAGCACCTGTCATTATCTCAAGTGAATCAGATACTAACTTGCACGTCTCAAAATCCATCCCTTTTAAAATCTCAATTCTTTGTCTTAGACCTTCTTCCCAGTTAATTACACCTTTAATACCTTTTCTTGTAATATCCCAGATTTCATCTTGCTTGTTAATTTTTTCTGCAAGCAATGGAAGGAATTCTGCATCAAGTAATACTCCTTCAACATCAAAAATTGCTAACATAAGTTTCTGTTTTCAAACCGAAAACAGAATATATTAATCTTAAGCGATCTTGGAAATAAATCACCACTAGCAATATATTCAAGCTTACTAAAATTAGTAACATGAGTGAGCTGCCACACAAATATGAGGTGCCAGTAAAAGTTTCTGAAACATCTCTAAAGTTAACGGATAAAACGAAAGAAGAGCTCAAGGCTTCTGGTATGATGGATGACAAGGGGAAACTAAAGTTAAAAGGTGTTAGTCCTAAAATGCTCAAACGCATGAAAACAGAATCTGTAGATTGTCCTGTTCTAAAGGATAAAATAGCTTTTATCCAATGTTTTGTGTGCCCCAATTTTCAAAGCAGAATATCAGGCAAGGTACTTTGCAAGGGCGACCCACTCTAAAATACCATAAGGCTCATTAGTAGAAATATGAAAATGATTAGAATTGAGTAAAGAGATTGGAATCACGGTAAAAAAAGACGAAAGTTTTAGTGAATGGTACACGCAAATTGTTGTAAAAGCACAACTAACAGATTATGCGCCGGTAAAAGGCCTAATTGTTCTTAGACCGTATGGATATTCTATCTGGGAGTCTCTTAAAACAACTCTTGACAAAAAATTAAAATTGACTGGTCATGAAAATGGTTTTCTACCTGTTTTAATCCCTGAATCTTTGCTAGGAAAAGAGGCACAACATTTTGCAGGATTTACTCCAGAAGTATTTTGGGTCACCCATTCTGGAAATAATGAATTAGGTGATAGACTTGCCCTAAGACCAACTTCAGAAACTCTAGCATATTCCATGTATTCGAAATGGATAAAAAGTTGGAGAGATTTGCCTTTAAAGATAAATTTTTGGAACACTGCATTAAGAGCTGAAATCAAGGCAACCAAACCATTCTTACGAACATCGGAATTCCTTTGGCAAGAGGGCCATACCGTGCATACCACAAAAGAAGAGGCAGAAGAGGAGGTAATTACAATATTAGACATGTACAAGCAAACAGTTGAGGAAGAGTTGGCAATTCCTGTGATAACTGGTAGGAAAAGTGAGAAGGAGAAATTCGTAGGGGCCGTATACACTACTACCTTGGAGGCAGTAATGCCGGATGGCAAAGCATTGCAAATGGGAACTTCGCATTTTTTGGGACAGAATTTTTCAAAACCATTTGATCTAAAATTCCTTGATAAACAAAACAAGGAGACCTTTGCTTGGCAGACTTCCTGGGGGGTTTCATGGAGGCTAATCGGTGCACTAGTCATGGTTCATGGTGATGACAAAGGTCTTGTACTTCCGCCACGTATCGCACCAATACAAATAGTAATTGTACCAATTTATTATTCACAGACTGACAAAGAATCTGTGTTGGCTAGATGTTCTCAGATAAAAGAAACTTTGTCGCAAAAAAACCTAAGAATACATATTGATGCAAGGGAGGAATTCACTCCAGGATACAAATTTAATGATTGGGAAATGAAAGGAGTTCCGTTGCGACTAGAGATAGGCCCAAAAGATCTAGCTAAAGGTAAGATGGTTTCCGTGCGCCGTGATACTCAAGAAAAATCAGATATTTTATTTGAAAACACAGAATCAATTTCAATGGTATTGGACCAAATTCAAAAATATCTTTTTGATAAAGCATCTAGACTCCTCAAAGAGAGGACAAAGGAAGTAACTGATTTTGATCATTTCAAAGTAGAGATAGAGAAAGGATTTATTCTAAATTCCCCTTGGTGTGGGAAAGAAACATGTGAAGAGACAATCAAAGAGTCCACGGGAGCCGAAATAAGAGTAATTCCATTTGAATCAAAACATTCTGATTCTCCATGTATAATATGCAAGAATCCTAGTAAAACATATGCAATTTTTGCTAGGGGATATTAGATTGCAAATGCACGGATTGTGACATGAATAATGTCCAAATCAAGTTCTTATCGTGACAGAATTTACATAATCAAGGATATCATCTTACTCCTTGTTCAATATGGTGAGTTAAATCAAACGGCGCTGGTAA
>CAZIHN010000016.1:13034-26943 GCA_964538845.1 uncultured Nitrosopumilaceae archaeon
TTTTGGATAAAATTTGAAAAAAAACAAGACCATACTTAATGAACTAGAAAACAAAAACCTGATTAAAAGTGAAGAAAAGGCCTTTGGAAAAAGGACAGTTACTATTTACAAACCCACTCCCCTGGGGTTGGAGTTTTGTAGAACAATTTTAGAACCTTATGAAACACTCTTTCCAAGAAAAAAGGGTTTACAAGAGAATAAAGAAAATCCCTAATCTTGTTCTAGACCGTATCCAGATGCAATTTTCTTGTTTATCTCATCTTTCTCTTGAAGAAACTCTTGATACTTTTTATTCCATGATTTTATTGCGACATATTGCCTTATTCCAATGACCATCCAGCCAACTGAAATCGAGATAATCACACCAAGAAGTATACTAAGAGCAATTCCAAAATCATATTCCCTTTCAAGAAGCAGGAAAAAGTGTGGATGAGTAATTAAAAATATAGATAGACCAATGGCAAAGGGGGCAAGAATTAATCCAGATACTGAAACACCAAAAAGAATCTTTCTTAGTTCTAAAATTCTTTCAATAAAATTATCCATTAAACCAATCAGATTGGTGCGAGAAAACTTGAATTCATCTTCATCTATCAAAATTCTTGTCTCCCTGTTGTATTATTGTTCCAAAGAATATTTTACAAATCATCCTCAAGGATCCACCGTAATGGTACCTTTCATTTCTGGATGTAGTGTAGAATAATATGAATACGTACCAACCTTGTCAGCAATGAAATTAATGGTCTGTGCCTCAAAGTAACTCAGATGTTTAGTGTGAACATTGAAAGCGTCGATATTAAGATCTTGCTGCTGGCCTGTATCTTTATCCTCATTTATTACATGCAATGAAACTAAAGTTCCTTTTGATATGTGAATTGAAGGATCTACGTTTGTGCCAGTGAGAGTTTTCTTTCCTGTCCTTGTAGATTGTTCATCAAAATAATAACCCTGGTCGGCAGAATGGGTAGCTAGAATGTAGACGTTTGAAGCACTTGCAAAAACTGGTGTTGTACCATTTACAGGTACTGCAGAGCTCCATAACCAATAGACACCTCCCGCGCCTGCTGCCACTATAATTGCGATTGTAATTAAAGTACCCTTGGTTAAGAACGAACTCTTAGATTTGTTCTTCTGCTTCTTTGCCACTAGATAATTATTGCCAAGTGTGTATATTTAGGTAATGATTAACAAAGCTTAGTAAAGAATATTATTTCGATCGTACATCATTTTCTGCAGACTCTAAAATGAGAAAACTCGAAGTTACAATTATTGGAATAATCGTAGTCGCTTTAGCAGTTGCTGCTGTCCAATTTAGCACAGGGAAAGATTTTACCGATATCTCACAAGCAACCGTTCAAGGACCCATTGGTCCTACAGGTCCAAAAGGCGATCAAGGACCACCCGGTCCTCCAGGACCACAAGGACCTCCTGGGCCTCCAGGGGGTTCTGGGTCTAGTGGAACAACAGACATAACCGGCACTTCTTTAACCCAGATTTTCAAGAGAGTAGAGGGATCAGTAGTTCAGATAACTAGCAAAGTATCATCTGTTGATAATAGCATAATAATAAATGGTCAACCTCTTCAGAGTCAATCTACTAGACTTGGGTCCGGATTTGTATACGATACCACTGGAAGAATAATTACCAATAATCATGTAGTCGAAGGATCAAAAACTGTAAACGTGACGTTTATTGATGGAAATACCTACACTGCTAAAGTTGTAGGCACAGACCCTGATAGTGACATTGCTGTAATTCAGATAATCGACAATTTTTCAGATGAAACTTTGACACCTCTCATTTTAGGAAACTCGTCAGCTCTTGACGTTGGTCAGCAAGTTATTGCAATAGGAAATCCTTTTGGTTTGAGTGATACAATGACAACTGGTATTGTAAGTCAAGTAGGACGTCTCCTTCCAAACCAAAATGTTGGATTTTCTATACCAGACGTCATACAAGTGGATGCAGCCATTAATCCAGGCAACTCTGGAGGACCATTACTGGATTTGCAAGGTCAAGTCATTGGAATAAATTCAGCAATTTCCACTAGTACTGGCGATTTTGCAGGAGTTGGATTTGCAATCCCTTCAAATACCGTTAATAGAATTGCTCCAGCTCTAATAAAAGATGGTAGTTATTCTCATTCATATCTTGGTATAAGCGGAGCTAGTTTGAATCCCGATATTGCTCTTGCAAACAGTCTCCCTAGAAACTTCAAAGGTGTCATGGTGGATAACATTGTTAAAAATGGTCCTGCTGACAAGGCCGGAGTAATTCCAGCAACATCGGATGAAAATAATATTCCTCATGGTGGAGATATAATTACAGCAATTGATGGACATCAGGTGAAGACAATTTACGATATTATTGTATATCTTGAGGAACAAAAACATGTAGGTGACAAGACAGTATTGACAGTAAATAGACAAGGAAGTTCTATGGACCTAACCGCTACTCTTGAGGCAAGACCTACATCTAGTTCCTAATCATTTGAAAACATTTTCAGAGATTCTAAAATTCCACAGTTTCTCTGTTGCCTTTTTTATGCCTATGCGTGGTCTTTTCTCTATTTTGATATTTGAAAATTTCTCACCTTTTATAATGTAAAGATTCGATTCTTTGGCAAGATCTTCGCCATACTGGTCTTTTGTTATCTTGAGGGCCTGGGTTAACTTGGCTGGTCCGTTTGTAAGATTAGAAATTTCTTTCATCTTGCGGTTTTTTTTCATAAATTCAATTCCACTGGTAGGATAAAGGGCGCGAAACAAGACTGCCCCAGCCTCTGTAGAATCATCCCTTGCTACTACATTTGCACAATAATGCATGCCATAGGTAAAGTAAATGTAGGCTCGTCCCACTTCACCAAACATGGCTTTGTTTCGTTCTGTTCTACCACTAAATGAATGACTGGCCATATCATCTTTGTATCTATAGGCTTCAGTCTCCGTGATTATTCCAGTGATTAGTTTTCCATTAATTTTCCGAACAAGAATTTGACCCAATAAATCCCTTGCAACATCTGTTGTATCTCTTGCATAAAATGAGCGTGGTAAAATTTTCATTATTATATCTCTACTTCTTCGCCATTTCGCAATTTATTGAGAACATTAACAAGGAATTTGATGTCATCTTTTAGCAACTTTTTCAATTCCGGATTGTAAATAATTGCAGCTGGATGAACTGTAACAAAATACAATTGATTGTTATTTTTTATTAGTCTTCCTCTATTTTTTGTTATAGAGTCACCATCCAAAAGCGAATTAAATGCAGTATTTCCAAGAATGCAGACAACCTTTGGATGAATTAGACCAAGTTCTTCTGACAAGTATTCTTGGCATGCGTCTCGCTCTTCTTTCAATGGTCTTCTATTGTTTGGTGGTCTGCATTTGACTACATTTGTAATATAGATATCATCTCTTTTCAATCCTGCCTCATCTAATACCTCGGATAGAATTTTTCCAGCTGTTCCAACAAAAGGTTTGCCAATAAGATCTTCATTCCTTCCCGGAGCCTCACCCACAAAAATAACATCGGATTTACTATTCCCAACTCCTGGTACAGCATTAGTCCTTGATTGAGCTAGTGGACACTTGGTACATGAAGAAACCCTCTTTGCCAAATTTTCAATATGTGAAGCCATAAAATTATCCGTTTATTGATATTTTATATCGTTTTGTCTGATCCATTTTCCTTAGGGATTGTGAAAAAAAATGTCGCACCCATTCCTTCTTTACTTTGCGCCCAGATTCTTCCTCCATGGGCATCTACAATTCCTTTGCAAATTGATAATCCCAATCCGCTCCCACCCTTGTCCCTTGTTGATGAAGTATCTACTTGATAAAACTTTTGAAATATCTTATCAAGTGCATCTGTTGGTATTCCCCTTCCATTATCTTTTACGGAAATTATTGTTTCGGTTGTAGTCTTATTTGCTGATACCTCTATCTTTCCAATTTTCGGAGAGGTTGCTTTGAAACTATTTTTAATCAAATTTGTTAATACTTGCCTAATTCTATCCTCATCATACTCAGCATAAAGATCTTCATTCAAATTTTTTGTAAGAGCGATTTCTTCTGAAATAGCTTGTGGTTGCATTGACATTACAGTTTTTTCTATAGTATCCTTGAGATTGTTTCTAGTCTTCCTTATTTTTGCCTGTCCCAACTCTAGCTTTTGCACATCTAACAAGTCGGAGATTAGCTGTAGCAAAGTAGCAGAACTTGAGCGAATTATTTCAAGCCTATTTTTTTGGTCATTATTTAATGGTCCAAGATGTTCTCCGATTAAGATATCAGAATATCCCTGTATTGGAACTATGGGGGTTTTCAATTCATGTGTAACCATTGCTAAAAACTCGTCCTTTGCTCTCTCAATCTTTTTAGATTCTTCCTCTTTTTTCTGTATAGTCAGAGACATGGAGTTGAAGGTCTCAGCCAATTCTCCTATTTCATCTTTTGATATATGTTCTATTTTTTCACCGTAGATACCTTCCTTTACTCGACCTATGGCTTTGATCAAGATTTCAAGAGGACTCAGAGACCTTCTAATAGATAGCATGACAATTAGAAAAACTGCAATATCTGCAACTATTAGTAATTGAACAATTATTACATTTTCATGTAGTTTTGAATCTAGTAGTTGATTCCATTTGTCAACAAATGTAGAAGTAGATCCTAGAAGAAGGCTTCTTTGTGTATTCAAGTCTAACAAAGCAGAGTCAAATTTCTGGGATAGTAAAGTATTATTTTCTACAAATACTAACTTTGATTTGACTGATTCCCAAAGTGGATCTATTTGTCTAATTGAACTGGAATTTTCCCGAGGAATTTGGGCAAGTGATTCTTGTTGAATCCCAAAAGCTGCAAACTCGGGATCGTTTAATGGGAGACCTTCTAATTTTTTCAAATCTGCATCAAAAAATATCCTATCTTTTTTTAATGATGATGTTACATTTCCTCCTTCACCGATTGAAAACAATAACGTTTTTTCTCCAATATCTTGTGCAGTTGAGACCATTTCGTCTGAAATTTCTTTGTGCCTGTTGTAATTTCTATCTAAAGAAGAGAGATCATTACTTATGCTGTTTGTCAATGAGATAAGATCTCCATTTTTTCCCAAAATGTAAGTCAATGAATCCTTTACGCGAACATCAAAAATTGTTTCTTGCCGTATCTTGTCTGCATCGGCTTTAAATTTTGTCCAATAATTTCCTACGGCTTCATAAGACGGCCTTATTTCTGGCGGGACCGCAACAATGTTAAGCCCGTTATCATTGCCACCTGTACCTAGTGTAGAGTAGGTAGTTTCAAAATCATTCATTTCACTTGTCAAGGTCTTTCTGTCTGCTTCATTTCCTCCTGCTATGGAATTTGCAGTACCAGCTATACTTTCAACTATAACTTTAAGATCGCTTGCATCACTTATAGAATGCAATGCGTCTTGGTTTTGCTGAGATGTTGAAACTAGTAGGTACAGGTTAAGGGCCGAAACGCCAATGACTACACCTAGCAAAAGATAGGTCTTTTGAGTAAGCTTCAATCAAGTACAAAAATGCCGATAAACCTATAAAAGTTAGTGTAAGGAATTTGAAATAATTGGTTAAATGTCTGAAGAATTTATGAGGTTAGCTAGAAAGGAAATACAAGCCCATCTAGATGGTTTAGAACATATTTTCATTGACTGCAATAACGACCAAAATCTCCATGAAAAATCCGTACAAATTGAAAAACACCTTCACAGCATTAAAGGACTAGCACCTATGATGGGACAAGACAGCGTTGGAGAACTTGCCCGAATAAGTGACATTATTGTAAAATTCATAATTACCAACGGAAGATTAGATGGATCACAAAAAATTCTTTTAGGTGCGATTCAAAAGATGAACCATATATTTAATGGATCTGCAAGTTTTGATACTACTGAATTTAGAAACACTGCAAGGGATACACTACCCCAAGTTTCAGGATTATAGTTACACAGGTAGATATATACGAAAATAGTTTCGATTTAGCAGGTAATTATGGCTCGAATAATGATAGCAGATGACTCTGATTCAATAAGAATGGTCCTAAAAGACATTTTGATGATTGGTCAGCATGAATTAGTTGGAGAAGCCAGTAACGGTGTAGAAACGGTAGAACAATATCTCAAGTCGAAACCTGATGTAGTATTGTTGGATCTGGCAATGCCCAAAAAAGATGGCCTTTCAGCACTCAAAGAAATTATTGCAAGTAACCCAAACGCCAAGGTAATCATGATAACTGCAAGCGACAACCAGAACACTATGAAGGACTGTTTGAGTGCTGGTGCCAGTAGTTATATTTTAAAGCCTTTCAATTTTCAGCAAGTATTGGGTACAATTAGTAATGTTCTAAAATAATCTAGTTTATTTTATATCCTTCACTATTGACCCATTTTGCTTTTTCTAAGGTAAATTGATTATTACACTTTACACAGATATAATCTTGAGATAGCTCTGGAAATTTTTCACTGCAATAATTGCAGATGTAATAGTTATCAATTGCTTTATAGTCAACTCCAAGAACTTTGATCTCTTTTTGGCACTTTGGACAAATGTTTTGCTTATAGGAATCATCTGTCGAGACATTACCACATTTAAAATGTTCAATTAACTTGCCCTGTTTAAAGTTGGAGCTACGACATGCGGGACAAAAGAAATTATGAGCAATTCTAACCGATCCGCATTGATTACATGCAATTTCTTTTACATCACCAATTTGGACTATCTTCTTTTTATTTTCAAATTCCCTCAAGAGTTTTCTTAACTTGTCCATTTCAATACTCGAATATTCAGATAATCTTGCTACACTGATTCTTGGAGATGACTTGAAAAAGGACTCAATTCTTACGCCGTTCTCTGCCGAATTTGAATCAAGAATATTTTTTTCATCCTCTAAGGTCTCAAAAATATTCTTTAGAACCTCAAATCGTATTGGTTTTTCAATGTACTGATATGCACCGTTTCGAAGTGTTTCTCTTATATCTTCATCTCCCTTGGAATCTGCAGTTTCTATGATTACTCTAGCATCAGGTCTTATGTTGAAAATACTTTCCATTACTTTTTTTGCTGTCATGTCAGGAAGGTGAAAGTCTAACATGACAATTGGGATTTTGCCCTTGTGCACAAGATCTGAAAATATTTGTATCCCGGCTTTTCCAGTATTGCAAATTTGGATATCGTTATATCCCATTTTTTTAAGAAAATCTCGAACAAGAAGTGCAATAGCTTGGCTGTCTTCTATTACAAGTACACCATTTTTAGATTCTGACACAGTCAAGGGTGTTAAAACGCCATTATATATTACATTTAACATCATCCAAAATATGACAATTATCAAAAATATCATCCAAACTAGCCATTACAGGTATCAATAAAAGATACTCATTTAGTTCACATTATATGGATAAGATTGTAGTTGACACCAGTATCATTATAGACGGGGAAATTACAAAACTCATTGAATCTGGTTCTTTAAAGAATTGTGAGATAATCATACCTGTTGCAGTCCTTGATGAATTACAATCTCAAGCATCTCAACACAAAGACTATGGTTTTGTCGGGTTAGAAGAGATAAAGAAGATACGGGGTTTGGCAGAAAAAAATAGCATCAATCTTAGATTTGAAGGCGAGCGACCAACAATGGATGATATTAAACTTGCAAGGCATGGAAGAATTGATGCCATAATAAAGGACATTGCAAAAAAGAACCAAGCCACATTTTACACGGCAGATTATGTTCAGGCACTGGTGGCACAGGCCGAGGGAGTTAAGACAAGTTACTCGAAACCGCAGATAAAGATAACAGATTTGCAATTTGAAAAATTCTTTGATAGTCAGACAATGAGTGTACACCTCAAGGAAGGAATAAGGCCTGCTGCAAAAAGAGGAAAACCGGGATCTTTCTCTCTAGTGGAAATAGATGATAAAATATTAACCAAAGAATACCTAGAGGGAATTACTACAGAAATTTTAGAAGTGTCACGAGTCACACAGCTAGGAGCAATAGAGATTTCAAAATCAGGAGTACTTGTAATTCAGTACAAAGATTACAGAATTGTAATAACGCATCGGCCGTTTTCTGATAGCTACGAGATAACAATAACACACCCTATAGTGAAATTGACATTAGAGCAGTATAACATTTCAGAGAAACTTATGCGAAGATTCTCTGAAAGAGCCGAGGGCGTATTAATTGCTGGCGCCCCAGGCTCTGGCAAGAGCACACTTGCATCAAGCCTTGCTGATTTTTACACAAAAAAAGGCAAGATCGTTAAAACATTCGAGTCTCCAAGGGATCTTCAAGTAGATAAAAAAGTCACACAATATACTCAATTAGAGGGCAGTTTTGAAAATGCTGCAGATATTTTGCTTCTAGTAAGACCAGATTATACCATATACGATGAGGTAAGAAGATTTTATGATTTCAGAGTTTTTGCGGATTTGAGATTAGCAGGAGTTGGCATGGTAGGAGTTGTACATGCAAATGCACCACTTGATGCAATTCAACGATTCATTGGTAAAGTCGATCTTGGAATGATTCCTCACATATTGGATACGGTAGTGTTTGTGAAGGGTGGTGAGATTTCTAAAGTCTACGAACTGGAATTCAAAGTCAAGGTGCCTTCTGGCATGACAGAACAGGACCTTGCTAGACCTGTCATAGAGGTTAGAAATTTTGACAACAACAATATTGAACATGAAATTTACACCTATGGCGAGGAAAACATTGTGATTCCCATATCTAAAGAGGCAAAGAGTGGAAGTGGAATTGAGAGGCTTGCGGAATCAAAGATAAGAGAAACAATTCGTAGATTTGATTCTGAGGCAGAAATTGAAATAATTTCAAATAATAGGATTAGAGTGAAGGTGGACAAAGAGTCCATACCAGCATTAATCGGACGTGGCGGCTCAAAAATCAACGAACTAGAAAAAAATCTTGGTGTTCACATTGATGTTGAACCAAAAGACATATCAGATTATCATAATGAGGAAGTATTTGACATGTCAGAATCTGGAAATAATTTTATTCTTGATATAGATGATTCTAAAAGTGGCATGGATGCAGACATTTATGTAAATCAGAAGAACATCTTAACTACTAGAATAGGGAAAGGAGGACGAATAATAATTTCAAAAAAATCAAGTGCAGGAAAGAGACTGATTAGTGCTGTAATGTCCAGAGATGAAATTAGAATTTCTGCACACAATTAATTATTGAAAACTTTTTAAAATTTTTGGATTTGATTTTAGGAACAAGACAAACTTTCTTAGCTGTTTAATAGTTTGCGGGTTTAGATGATGTTCAATTCCTTCAGCATCTTGATTGGCAATATCGTGATTTATTCCTAAAAGTTTAAAGAATTCTAATAGAGTGCCGTGTTTTTGCCTTACATTGTCCGCAATAGCGGTGCCTTTTGGAGTCAAGTTAATTCCTCGATACTTTTCATATTCAAGAAACCCATTCTCACCTAATCTTTGAAGCATTTTGGTCACCGATGGGGAACTTACGTTGAGATATCTGGAAATGTCAATAGTATTGGCATAACCCTTCAATTCCACAAGTTCAGAAATTACCTCAAGATAATCCTCTATTCTTGAATAGTCAGCCTTTGTAGATTTGTGAGCTTCCTTTATAGAGTCCAGTCGTTCAGCCTGCTTCTTTCTCATCTTTTGGAATGTTATACTTGAAATCATATAACCTCATCCATTGATCAGAAATGTTTACCACCTTGTAATTGATCTTTTGCATGGAATCTTAACTATTTTCCCAAAGTATAATGCAAGATGGATGAAGGACTTAGGACAGGTATTCATAAAATTAAGAAATTAAGAGACTCACTACATAGAAGAGCCAAAGTTTACTCAAACCTTGGAACGTTTGATGATAGAGGAACGGCATGCGCTCTAGGGGCACTTCAAAGAGCTCCAGCGCCGGGGAAGAAGATAAAAAAAATTGGTTTTATACTATTCTGGATTCCAGAGCCTCTAGGAGTCACAATGGTGGCAGGAATTCCAATGATTCTTGCAGGGAAATATCTTGAAAAAGTATACAATGGTGCCACAATTGCAGATGTAGGACATGAAACCAGAGATTTTGCAACAAACATTACTGACATTAAAGACAAGATGGGTTAGTTTCAAATTCAATTTTGTCAATTGGTTTTTAACTAGAGATTGACCGATTATTTTTTGTGGCAACAAGAGCTCAAGTTTTGATTCCAATAACTGTGGCTGCAGTAATAGTTGGATTGGTGGGTGTACTTACTGTTCCCGCGGACTCGAAACTGGCCTCAGTCAACTTCCCAAGAGGCACTGTAAAGATCGACAATACCGTTCTTGATGTTCAAATTGCCGAAACAGATTCTCAAAGAGAGAGGGGATTAATGTTTCAAAATGAACTTCCATATGATAAAGGAATGATCTTTGTTTTTGATAAGGAACAAGTAGTACCAATCTGGATGCCTAACATGCAATTTTCGTTAGATGTAATTTGGTTTGATACTAATGGAAATGTTGTACATATAGAAAGAAATCTTCCGCCCTGTAAATCTGCATTGGAGACAGCTATGTGTCCTGTTCAAAAAGCAGATGGAAAATATGTGGTTGAGGTTACTTCAGGATTTGTAGACAAATTCCACATCACTCAAAGTTCAAAGCTTGAAATAATTTCTATCTAACGTTTCACACAAGTGATTTTTTAAGTTCATCAAATGCTGTTTTTATTTCTTCTACAGACGCCTCGTCCTCTAAGGTACTCACATCACCAATTTTTTCATTCATTGCAATTGACTTTAGTAATCTTCTCATTATCTTTCCACTTCTGGTCTTTGGAAGTTTTGCTACAAAATGCAATTGATCAGGAACAGCAATTGGACCAACTGTCTTTCTTATGTGGCTTACAAGATCAGTTTTGAGTTGCTGACCTGGCTGTACTCCCTCCTTTAGGACAACAAATGAGATAATTGATTCACCCTTTAATTCATTAGGAATTCCACAAACTGCAGATTCGGCAACTGACTTGTGAGAGACAAAGCCGCTTTCAATCTCTGCAGTACCTAGTCTATGACCTGCCACCTTTAGAACATCGTCAGCACGTCCAAGCATCCAGATATATCCGTCTTTATCTTTTATCGCATAATCTCCAGGATAATACATCGAATCATATTTTGACCAGTATACCAGCTTGTACTTTTCATCATTTCCCCATAGAGTGAGAAGCATTCCAGGCCATGGACGCTTTACAATTAGATATCCTTTCGAGTCAGGCAAAACCTCTTTTCCATGTTCGTCTACTACTTCAATATCAATTCCCGGAACAGGTCTTGTTGCGGAGCCAGGCTTTAAAGGAATTGTTTCAAGACCTGGGACAGGCGAAATCAACGCTCCTCCTGTTTCTGTTTGCCACCAGGTATCAATGATTGGACACTTGCTTTTTCCTATAATTTCAAAATACCATTTCCAAACTTCTGGATTTATTGGTTCCCCGACAGTTCCAAGTAATCTCAGAGAAGAGAGATCATGGGTGTTTGGCAGATCATTGCCATACTTCATGAACATCCTAAGAGCAGTAGGGGTCGTGTACAAGATAGTGATTTTATTTCTTTCAATAATCTCCCAAATTTTTGCAGGTGTCGGATAATCAATTGCACCCTCGTACATTACCTGAGTTGTTCCATGTAAGAGAGGTCCGTAGACCACATAGCTGTGACCTGTAACCCATCCTATGTCAGCCGTGCAAAAATAAATGTCTGAATCTTTAATATCAAAAATCCATTTGAAGGTACTATACAGATGCGTGAGATATCCACCGGTTCCATGTAACACTCCTTTTGGTTTTCCCGTAGTACCAGAAGTATAAAGAATGTATAATGGATGAGTACTATCAAGTTTTTCTGCATCACATTTTGTTGATGCATTCTTGATTACTTCATTCCATTTTATATCTCTCTTGTTAAAAGTAATTGGATTTTTTGCGTGCTCTAGAACAATTACATGTTCCACATAATCTAGATCTTGAATAGCTTCATCAATTGCATCCTTTAATTTTACAATTGTTCCTCGTCTAAAACCTCCATCAGCTGTAATAACTAGCTTGGATTTCGAGTCCTCAATTCTATCTCTAATGGATTGTGAACTAAACCCTGAAAAAATTACAATATGTATTGCCCCAATTCTTGCACAAGCTAAAAGAGATACAATCAATTCTGGAACCATTGGAAGATAAACTGTTACCCTATCACCTTTCCCTACTCCTAATGATTTGAGAACATTAGCAAACCTAGATACTTCGGTTAGCAGCTCTTGGTATGTAAACTCCCTTTTCTTTCCATCCTCGCCCTCCCAAATTAGGGCCTTTTTTTCAGGGGTCCTTTGAACTATAACGTCCAGCGCGTTGTATGATGCATTTATTTTCCCTCCCACAAACCATCTTGCAAAAGGAGGTTTCCAATCTAGAGGAACTTGCCATGTTTCAAACCAGTAAAGTTTCTTTGCCTGTTTCTCCCAAAATTTTACAATATCATTTTCTGCCTCTTTTCTAGTGGTTGTATCATTATTTCCAAGGCCAATTTGATATGAGTCCAACAGCAAGTCTTCGTACGTAACTAAAGAAAAAGGTTCGCTCAAAAGGATTGGAGCGGATCCTTGTATCCCAACAGACTTGCTTTAAGATGATATTCTCTTAAGCCAATCTGATTCTTGAGGCTCTTCATCGCCATCGGCTCCAATTGCTACTGGCTTTGGAGTTGGTGGGGATGGTGGAATATTACCAACTGTTGGGCCTGTAGTTATCGGAGTTTTAGGTTGAGAAGGCGAGGAATTTTCTACCTTACCAAGGTATGAAAGGGCGGCTGAGTGCACGTCCTGCTTCGGACTTTCCGTTCGCTCCAAATTTTCAACTGAAAGATCGTTGATGCGACGTTGGATGTTTACTATCTCTGCCTTCTCATGCTCTACGTGTTCGATTATCTCGATTGTGTGTGTCTTGACTAGTTCGAACTTTGCATCAGATATTTCGTTGCTCTTATTTTGCAACTTGGCATCAAATCTCAGCATCCTGATAGACTTTAACTGATTTTCAAGTTCTGCCAGTCTCTTGTCTAGTTTTTCTTTGATTTGTTTCTCGGTCTCATCTAGAGTTAGTAATTTCATCTTGTACTTTTCGTGGATCAATTCAGCATCCTCTTTCATGTCGTCGTTTTCAGATACGATGTCTAACAGAGCTCGTATTCGGCGCAATGTAAGCCCCTTCTCGCGCAATAATCTCTGGGAGTCTAATCTCCATCTAGGAATGAAAATTACGAACTGTCCCTGAACAACTAGTTGCTCGAATGGTATTTGCTCAAGTCCTTCAGCACCACAATCAACACCCACGGTTTGTACACTTCCGTCGATATCAGTAATGGTACCTACGACTTTGCCAATATAGGTGCCGTACATGTCCTTAACTTGCTTTCCGATAAACTCGATCTCTTCCTTACTCATTGGATACTGGTTTTAAATTTCATATAATCAACAAAGTGTTAACAAGCTTTCAAGTTTTGGTAAGATCATTTTAACTAATTATATGCAATTTTTTGTAAAAATACGTAATTTTATAATCAGATTAATTGTAATGGTTCAATAATGATTACCAAGGAAGAACTTGACGAGATACTGCACTTTATTGCCAAGCGTTGGATTGACATGAGCCGCGACGTAAACAACAAGGCATTTGCAAACATGCCGACAGATTTTTGGATGAATTCGATGGGAGGAACTGCAGGAACTGGAAGATGGGTTACAACACTAATGTATACTGAAGATGAGCAAGAAGCAGAATCTTTCAAAGAAGTTTTGCTTAGATGGCAGTCAAAACATAATACATTAAAATCTGAACCAAACTTAGAT